>NZ_JBEOOB010000010.1:0-118149 GCF_040308685.1 Pseudoalteromonas sp. 20-MNA-CIBAN-0454
TAAGGGATCACCGCTGTTAAAATTTGCGGTGGAAAGTGAGCTTTAGTGCTTGCTGTCCACCTCAGGGCGTGTTGTTATATCGCCACTGGCTGGTATAGCAGGTATGAAAAGTGTAGCCGCGCCTTATGCTCATCCATTAATATTTTTATTTTTAGGTGGGTTTTTAATTTCTATCGCAATGGAGCGCTGGGGGTTACATAAACGCATAGCACTGAGCACCATGTTGTATGCAGGCACTAAGCCTAGCTTACAAATATTAGCTATGATGCTGGTTACGGCTTTTTTATCTATGTGGATGTCAAATACAGCCACTGCAGTGATGATGCTACCAATAGCTTTGTCTATTACACATTTAGTAAAGCAGTCAGATCCTAGCAATGAAGGATTTGGTAAAGCTTTACTACTCTCTATTGCTTATGGTGCCAGTATTGGTGGTATTGCAACATTAATCGGTACTCCGCCTAATGCATTAATGGCAGCTTACTTGTCCGATAGCTACCAAATAGAAATTGGCTTTGCACAGTGGATGCTAGTCGGTGTACCACTGGCGGTAAGTATGCTGTTTATTAGTTGGATTTGGCTTACAAAGTTTGCATATAAAGTAGACGCAGGTATTAAAAATAATCAAAAAATAGACACCAAAGCTGTATTTACTGAACAATTAAAAGCACTTGGTGAAATGCAACGCGCCGAAAAAGGCGTGTTATTTGTATTTGTGCTTGCTGCCGCGTGTTGGATATTTAGACCTATGCTAGGCGAGTTTAGTGGTTTGAGTATTTCTGACACCACTATTGCGATTGCAGCGGCGTTATTATTATTTGTATTGCCTGCAAATAAAGGCACTAACGAGCGTATTTTAGATTGGGAAAGTGCTGCTAGAGTGCCATGGGGCGTATTATTATTGTTTGGTGGTGGCTTAACACTTGCCTCGCAAATAAAGTCATCGGGCTTGGCGCAATATATTGCACAAATGATTCAAGGCGCGAGTGCTATTCCTCTCGTTATGAGTATTTTAGTGGTCGTTGCATTAATAACATTTTTAACCGAAATCACCAGTAACACCGCCACCGCGGCTGGTTTTTTACCCTTACTTGGCCCCGTTGCAGAATCCATTGCAGGCTCACCACTTGTGTGGGTTATTCCGGCGGCGATTGCCTGTAGTTGTGCATTTATGATGCCAGTAGCCACCCCGCCAAACGCAATTGTGTTTGGCTCAGGGCAAATACAAATGCGCGACATGATACGCGCAGGCTTTGTGCTTAATATTGTGGCAATTGTTTTAATTACCTTAGTAACAATGACAATTGCAGCGCAAGTATTTGGCTTTTAAATTACGCAGCTATTGGCTGCTAAACAACAGCCAATAGCTGCAACAGTTACCACTTAGTTCCAACCAAAACCAGAGTAGTTTTGTATATAGTTCAATACTATGCAAAATTACTCTTTATTGCTCGTATTACAGAACAAGGTTATAGTCTCAAATAACTTTAAAATTTGAGTAATCTATTTTGACTATCGACGCACCGCAAACACCTTCGTTAACTACACAATTTGATGAGTTACAACAGTACTTTATAAAAACTCCTTACTTGTCGATTAATAAACGCATCACAGTGTTAAAGCAATTGCGCAGTCGTATTGTAGAGTTTGAGCAAGAGCTGATAGACGCAGTATCAAAAGACTTTGGTTATCGCACCGCATTTGACACCTTGCTAGGCGATATATTACCCACCATGCAAGCCTTAGCGCACACTATAAAAAAACTACCAAAGTGGTCTAAACCAAGCAAGCGATCAGTAGGTTTAAGCTTATGGCCTTCAAAGGTGAGCGTAACATACCAGCCTAAAGGCGTGGTTGGCATTATAGCGCCTTGGAATTACCCAATACAGCTTGCCATTGTGCCTGTTATTACCGCATTGGCAGCGGGTAATCGTACAATGTTGAAGCTCAGTGAGTTTACCCCCCACACCAATCAAGTGCTTGAAAAGCTATTTAGTGGTGAACTAGAGCAGCATTGTAAATTAATACAAGGGGGGAGTGACGTTGCTAGTGAGTTTTCATCGCTGCCATTTGCACACCTGTTTTTTACAGGCTCAATTGCGGTAGGTAAGTTAGTAATGGGCGCTGCAAGTGCTAATTTAACGCCAGTTACCTTAGAGCTTGGCGGTAAATCGCCTGTTATTATTACTGAAAAAGCAGATATTAAAAAAGCGGCGCAAGCAATACTCTTTGGTAAAATGGCCAATGCTGGGCAAATTTGTGTTGCCCCCGATTATGTATTTGTACCCAAAGAGCTTGAGCATCAATTGGTGCAACACTTGTGTGAATTATATAAAAAACACTACAAACAAGGGGTAGAAGGTAAAAATTTAACCTCTATTGTAAGCGACGCTCACTATGCACGCTTATCTGGTTATTTAGAACAAGCACAGCAGCTAGGCGCAACCATAATTAAACCTCTTGAAGATAACCAGCAAGACCCAGATAAACATCGAATGGGGCTACATATTGTCACCCAAGTAACCGATGACATGCAATTAATGAAAGATGAGCTATTTGGCCCAATATTACCTGTAATGAGTTACACCAACTTAGAGCACGCAATAAGTTATATAAAGCAGCATCATCACCCATTAGCCTTGTATATTTTAGGGCAAAATAAACAAATTCAAGAATATATTATAAAGCAAACACTAAGTGGTACTGTTGCGGTTAACGACACCTTAGTGCAAGTAACTGCCGATGATGCGCCGTTTGGTGGAGTGGGGCATTCTGGAATGGGGCATTATCATGCTGATGAAGGGTTTTTAACCTTTAGCCATGCTAAAAACACGCTGGTTTCTGGATCATTCAATCCACGTATCGGCATGCTACTTAAACAAAGCAAAGTACTAATTAAGTTATTAAAGTGGCTTTATATTAAAAAGTAGTGAATATAACAAAAAGGCTAAACTCATCTTACTGTATTAGTTAGTATTAGCGAGCTTAGCCTTGTTATTTAAACGCTGTTTTAGAGCAATTAATTAAAACAGCGTTTAAAGCAGTTTATTAAAACAACCGCCCTTCACCAGCGTAAGTGCCGGCTAAAATTCTGGTATAAATAGCGTCGGCTTTTTCTTTTGCTTCTTCCACTTCTTTGGGCAGCATTTTTTGCTCGTCGAGCTTGCGACTATGGCTTGCTTGCATATTGCCGTTATACTCGGCAATGGTGTTCCAAATATATGACTTTTCTAAATTCTTAGGCATGCCTAAGCCTTCAAAGTACATTAAAGCTAAATTAAATTGCGCCAAAGTATAATTATTGGCTGCAGCTTTTTCATACCACGTTTTAGCAAGTTCATAATCTACGCTTACGCCATCACCATTGGCATACATAACGCCTAGGTTAAATTGTGCAGCGGGTAGGTTTTTGTTTGCCGCTTGTTCAAATAACTTTATTGCCATTTGTTTGTCGAGTTTTACCCCGTTGCCTTCATCGTATAAAACGGCTAAAGCAAACATAGAATCGGGGTGATTTTTTGCTACCCCTTGTTGATAAAGTTGAGCAGCTTTACGGTAGTCACGCGTTACACCATACCCACCTTCATACAATTTACCCAGCTCATAAATACCAGGGGCAAAGCCTTTATCTGCTAGGTAATTAAACTCTTTTAGTGCTTGTGCAAATTCGCCTTCATTAGCGGCTTTGATCCCTTCCTCTAACCCAGCATGAGCGAAAGGGCTACTAAGTAAAATGCCAGCTAGGAGTAAGGTTTTAAAATTAAACTGTGACATAAGAATGTCTCCAATAAGTGATAGTTGCAATGTGTACTATTTAAACATTATTCTATTTAAAATTTTGCGCTAAATGAGGTAATGCAACGTTTAAAAATTAAGTGCAAAGTTTATTGCTTGTTATGCATTACGCTGGCTTTAGTATTAAGCACCGCATTAGCAAATGCAAAGTACGCTTATTATAGCTTAAAGCCGAGCAGAGTTGTTTTAGCAGTGTAAGATACAGATATTACAAAAAATTTAAAGCAGTAAAAAAAGCCCTTTCGGGCTTTTGGGTCATATCAACCGTCACTAATATGAAAAATGAAGATGTAAGCTAAACTTTGTTTATTAAAACCTGAGCTACATAAGTATTACGTGCTTAAATAAAATAACAGCATCCGTGCTTAAAGTTCATCCTTGGGCACTGAGGTCGGTACATTTAACTTATGCGAGTGATTATCAGTTAGATTTAAATTAAAGTCAAATGCAAATAAAAACTATTATCAAGTTTGTGTGTGCGCAGGAGAGTTATGTTAATTAAAATAAATACAAAAAAAATAATACATGCAATGGTAGTCATCAGCTTTGTACTTTTAGCTAGCTGCTCTACTTCTTTTGCTTATAACAATTTACCTTGGCTATCATCATTTTGGGTAGATGACTACATAGACCTAAACAGTAGCCAAGCAAAACAGCTTAAAATTATAATTAAACAAACCCGTAATTGGCATCGTCAGGTAGAGCTGCCTAAGTACAAGCAAGATCTTATCAAGTTACAAAAAACATTTAATAGTGAGTTTAATATCAGCGATTTAACACAGCAGGTTACTGTAGCTAAATTGCATTGGAGCAATTTATTAGTACAGGTTAAAGCGCCTTTAATAGAATTGGCTAAAACACTCAGTACCAAGCAACAACAAGAGCTTGTAACTAACATACAAGCTAACTTAGCTGACGAGTTAAAACAGTATCAAGAGCAAACGACGCAACAACTTAGCGAAGAGCGCCTAAAAGAGCAGCTTAGTTATTATAAAGATTGGTTAGGGAAATTAACTAAGCAGCAAACCCAGCTTATAACATTGGCTAACGAGCAGCATATTAATACCTTTGTGCTTTGGCAGCGCTATAAGCAAAATAGGTTAAACGCACTGCAACACGCTTTTAATTATGAATTACGTAATGTTGAGCAGTTTGATCGGTAGTGTTTAGAAATCTGTGTCATTTCAGTATTATTAAGAAAACAGGAGTGACACATGACTCAATCTTTCGACTTCAACAAAGCATTAGCTGAACTTCAAGCTGGTAAAGGCCTTACTGGCGAAGACGGTGTTCTAACACCATTAATTAAACAACTCACCGAAGCGGCTCTTAAAGCTGAATTAGAGCAGCATTTAGAATCTGAGACCCAAGTTAACCGTAAAAATGGTTCAACCAAAAAAACAGTTAAGTCATCCATAGGTCAATTTGAACTTGAAACGCCCAGAGACCGTTCAGGTTCGTTTGAACCTCAGCTTGTTAAAAAGAACCAAACCAAGTTAACGCCTGAAATTGATGAGAAAATCCTATCTATGTTTGCTTTAGGTATGAGCTATCGAGATATTCGAGGCCACATACAGGATATGTATGGCGTTGAGGTATCAGAGGCCACCATCACTGCCGTAACAGACCAACTGATACCAGAGCTTAAAGCATGGCAAGCGCGCAGCTTAGACACGCTTTACCCGTTTATCTGGCTTGATGCCATTCATTATAAGATTAAAGAAAATGGGCGCTACGTGAGTAAGGCTATTTATACCGTACTAGGTGTCAATATCGAGGGCCGCAAAGAGTTACTTGGTTTATATATCTCTGAAAGTGAAGGGGCTAACTATTGGTTATCAGTATTAACAGATTTACATAATCGTGGTGTATCCGATATTTTAATTGCCTGTGTTGATGGACTAAAAGGCTTCCCTGAAGCAATAGCAACAATCTATCCTGACGCCGAAGTGCAGGAGTGCGTTATTCATCAAATTCGTAATTCGATGAAGTATGTTGCTTCAAAGCACCAAAAAGAGTTTATGGCTGACTTGAAACCCGTTTATAAGGCAGCCACTAAAGATGCAGCAGAAGCCGCTCTCGCCGAATTAGATGCCAAATGGGGCAAGTTATACCCTATCGTTATCGAGTCTTGGCGTCGTAAGTGGGGCAATCTGTCGGTTTACTTCAAGTATCCAGATTACGTGCGAAAAGCTATTTATACCACAAATGCAATTGAAGCTGTACATCGTCAGTTTAGGCGACTCACCAAGACTAAGGGAGCATTCCCTAATGAAAACAGCTTGATGAAATTATTGTATGCAGGCATATTGAATGCCTCGAAGAAATGGACAATGCCAATCCATAATTGGAATCTGACATTGTCGCAATTGGCCATCCACTTCGAAGGTAGGTTAGATGGTGTGCTAGATATTTAGCAACTTAGGCTGACACAGAATTCTGAACGCCCTCGTTTGATCAGCAAATGGGCATTATAATTACCGAGCGTGAATATTTTATTAGTGAAGAATTAGCGGCCAAAAACCAAGCTAATTTAATGGCTCATGTAAATTTACTTGTTAGTTTAAATAGTACTTTATCGGATAAACAACGCCGCCACGTAAATAAGCACTTTGCTGAGTTGATAGAGACTGTGGATGATCTTATTGCTGATTAGGTTTTTTGCGCAGTACAGTAACGAATTTTTATATAATTATTTACCAGCAGGGCTGCTATTGTAGGTAAACTATTTTGTTATATTTATGTTTCACGCTAAACTAATTTTTTATTTTTTATCAAGTTTCATAAATGGATATAGCAGCACTTAATAGTACAGAGTTTTTAAGGAAAAATGTTCTCAAATGGGTCAGCTTATGCTTTGGTTGCTTGGCGTTGGTATTTTCAGGTTTTAATCTTGCTGTGAATAATTTAAGTGTGCTTGGTTATTTTGAAGCTGTTTTTGCGCTGTATTGTTTTTGCATTTATTTTCGTTTGGGTAAACACCCGGTGCAAGTTTGGCAGTCTGTTGTTATGTGTGCCTTTATTTCTTTTATTGTGGTTTTTGGGGCTTATATAGCCACGCTTAATAATGCGGTGTTTGTTTGGGCGTTGGTGCTGCCTACTATGTATTATTTATTGCTAGGAAAAAACTATGGATTTATTTTTTCTATGGTTTTGCTTAGCTTACAAAGTATTGTATTAATGAATAAATCCTCGTTAGCTCCTTTTACTTCTCTGAATTTATATTTAAATATATTATTTGCTTATATTGTTATTTGGGCTATTTCACATACATTTGAAAGCAACCGCGCACAGTTTTCAAAAAGACTTAAAAACCTTGCCATGCTTGACCCTCTGACCGGATCGGGTAATCGTTTGGCAATGAATCATTATTTTTCGGTTGAGTTACATGAGCGTACCCAGCTTTACTTATTTTTAGTTGATTTAGATTTTTTTAAGCAAATAAATGATAAATACGGCCACGATGTGGGCGATAAAGTACTGATAGAAGTAGCCACGCTATTAAAGGTCACTTTTGCTAAAGGTTATGTTTTTAGGATCGGGGGCGAGGAGTTTGCACTTATAAGCTCGTTTAATAGTGAGCATGCAGCGCTTGCTGTTGCCGAAAAAGTAAGAGCAGCACTGGAAAATAAATACATAAACGTTGATAACTATAAAATAAACCTAACAGCAAGTATTGGCGTTGCACGTTATAAACCCCAACAATCACTCAATGAATTGCTTAAAGCAGCCGATAAACAGCTTTATAAAGCCAAAGATTTAGGGCGCAATAGCGTTTATTATCCAGCGGTTAAAAGTGACAAAACAGCGCTTATATAACGATTAATACATGTGATCAAAATTTGGGATACTGTTTTCCCAAATCGGTTTATCTTTGCCTAAATACTCGCGCACAGCATCAAAAAATAGTCGCGTTCTGACCGGTAAGTCGCGGTGCGGATATAGCGCATACATAGCACTGTGGTCCATTATTTTTATATTGGTAAGTAATGGCACTAACTCGCCATCAATAACTTCGTTATCGAGTAAAAATGCAGGCGCCAAAAAGTAACTGGTGCCAGAGAGTGTTTTCATTAGCAATACTTCAGCGTCGTTAGCCCGAAACACACTCCTTATTTTTTGCTCGCAAGCCTCACCTTTATCGTTATAGTAATTTATTGCATCCACTCTAAATGCATTGCTTTTATAGCTTGCCGCCGGTAATTGAGCCAGATCGCTCATAGTTTTAGGCATGCCATAGGTTTTTACAAATTCAGGTGTTGCTAATATTAATAAACGATTACGGGCAATTTTACGCGCAATGAGCGATGAATCTTTTGGCTCGCCAATTCTAAATGCTAAATCAAACCCTTCAGATACTATATCGACCAAGCGGTCATCTAAACGTAATTCTACTTCTACTTGTGGAAAGCGTTTTTGAAAATCATTAATAACAGGTTGTAAATAACGGCGACCAATAATGGTTGACGCTGTTATTTTTAATAATCCACGCGGCTCTTGGTGATAGTTTTCGGCCATGCGCAGGGTTTCACCTAGCAGCTCTCTAAGGTCGGCTGCTTTTTTTATCATTTCGGCGCCCGCTGCAGTAAGCGAAAAAGAACGTGTTGTTCTGTTTAACAACCTCACGCCAAGCTCATCTTCTAAGCGGCTAATTTGTTTTGATATAACGGAGCGGTCAATATTACGTATTTCAGCTGCTTTGGCAAAAGAGCCTTGTTCAACCACTTCAAGTAACATTAAAAGTCGACTAGTTGTATCCATAACATTACCTAAAATAGTTTATTGATGCCATTTTGGCATTAATGAATTTAGAAATCTATTATTTTTGTCAGCACGATTGTTCCGTACCATGCAACGCTAATTATAAAGGAGCGTCGTAATGAACAAACATTTAATTGCTGTAGCACTGGCTACAGCATCCTTAACACTTACAAGTTGTGCCGATGAAAGCACGGCTCAGTCGGCTCCAACAGCGCAACATCAGCCAATAGATGTTGCCAAGGTTATTGTTAAACCGGTACAAAGCTGGCACACCTACACAACTCGCTTAGAATCGCCTCAAGAAGTTGCTTTAATGCCACGAGTATCGGGTGTTATCGACAGCATCGAGTTTAACGAAGGCGACTTGGTAAATAAGGGCGACGTGTTATTTCAATTAGATAACCGTTCATTTACAGCCAAGGTTGCCAGCCTTGAGGCGCAAGTTAACAGTGCAAAAGCAGCGCTTGAACAAGCAATCAGTGAAGCAACCCGTGCGGTACGCTTAACGCAGCGTAAAGCTATTTCAACTGAGCAAGCACAAGCACGTACTTCAACACTGCGCCAACGCGAAGCGCAACTAGCGGCGCTACAAGCACAGTTAACATCGGCGCAGCTTGATTTAGAATTTACCTCAGTTGTATCGCCTATAGATGGCATTATTTCGCGCGCTAATATTACTAAAGGTAATAATATTTTAGCGGGGCAAAGCGTATTAACGTCGATTGTTTCAAATGAAAAAATGTACGCTTATTTTGATATAGACGAGCGCACTTGGAATTCATCGTTTAATGATGTTAGTGCAGCAAGCCGCCAACCTGTGGTAATGCAAAAGGTAGGTCAAGATGATTTTGCTTATTCAGGTTACATCAACTTTATTGACAACCAAATTAACGCCGCTACGGGTACTTTACGCGTGCGAGCAGTGTTTGCAGATAATAGCGGGCAGTTACGTGCAGGTTCGTTTGCGCGTATTAAGTTAGCCGCTAATGCAATTACTGAAACAGTGATAGTGCCAGATAGAGCAATAGGTACAGATTTAAAAAATCGCTTTGTACTTACGGTCGGCGAAAACAATGTTCTGCAATATAAATTAGTAACCGTTGGAGAGCGTTATGGCTCATTACGCGCGATTACTGCAGGCCTTACAGAGGGTGATGTGATTGCTGTAAATGGCCCCGCTCGCGTCGGACCTGGTATGCCAATTTCTCCTAATACCGTCACTATTGATACCAGTGGAATTGCATTTACTTTAGGTAATAGCAACAACCAGTTAGTCGCTAAACAATAAGGTTTATTGATGAAGTTTTCGCACTTTTTTATCCAGCGCCCAATATTTGCGGCGATGTTGTCGTTAATCATTTTAATAGCAGGGGGAATTTCATTATTTCAACTGCCAGTAAGTGAATACCCAGAAGTTGTTCCACCTACCGTAGTGGTAACAGCCAGTTACCCGGGGGCAAACCCAACCGTTATTGCACAAACGGTAGCAACGCCATTAGAGCAAGAAATTAATGGCACCGAAAACATGTTGTATATGTTTTCACAAGCCACTAGTGATGGTCGTATGACCTTAACGGTGACGTTTGCGCTTGGCACCGATTTAGACCGAGCACAAGTACAAGTACAAAACCGAGTAAATAGCGCATTGCCGCGTTTACCACAAGAAGTACAGCGCTTAGGCGTAGTAGCCGAAAAGTCATCGCCCGACTTAACCATGGTGGTGCATTTATATTCTCCTGAAAACACCCACGATACGGCGTATTTATCAAATTATGCCGATTTAAATATTAAAGATGAAATTGCACGCTTATCGGGCGTAGGTGATATTCGCCTGTTTGGTGGCGGTAAATATTCTATGCGTGTGTGGCTTAATCCCGATGCTTTAGCATCGCGCGAGTTAACCGCATCGGATGTAGTAAGTGCACTGCGCTCACAAAACCAGCAGGTTGCTGCGGGTAGCTTAGGCGCTCAGCCAATTTCGAACGACAGCCAGTTTCAAATATTGTTAAATGTTAAAGGTCGTTTAAACAGTATTGAAGAATTTGAACAAGTTATTATTAAAGTAGGTGAGCAAGGGCAGTTAACCCGTTTATCTGATATAGCTCGTGTAGATTTAGGGCAAGACACTTATGCACTGCGCGCTGAGCTTGATAATCAACCAGCACTGGCTATGCCAATATTCCAACGCCCGGGTTCTAATGCAATTGAGCTCTCTGATCAAGTACGCGAAACCATGGCGCGTTTAGCGAAAGACTTTCCTACCGGTGTTGAATACGACATAGTGTACGACCCTACAGTATTTGTACGCGGCTCTATCGATGCGGTAATTACTACCTTGCTAGAAGCAATCGCATTGGTTGTTATTGTGGTGATTGTATTTTTACAAACATGGCGTGCATCTATAATTCCATTGATTGCGGTGCCTGTTTCACTCATTGGTACTTTTGCAGTGATGCAGTTGCTGGGAGTGTCTATTAATACCTTGTCGCTGTTTGGTTTAGTATTGGCCATAGGTATTGTGGTAGATGATGCCATAGTAGTGGTAGAAAACGTTGAGCGTAATATTGAAAAAGGTCTGTCGCCACTTGAAGCAACCCGCGTTGCCATGAGTGAAGTAACCGGCCCTATTATTGCAATTGCCTTGGTACTTAGTGCGGTATTTATTCCTACAGCGTTTATTACCGGGTTGTCTGGGCAGTTTTATAAGCAATTTGCCTTAACCATTACTATTTCTACTATTATTTCAGCTTTTAACTCGCTGACTTTATCCCCAGCACTCGCTGCATTATTATTAAAACCCCATGACGCAAAGCCAGACGCTTTTACGCGGTTGTTAAATAAACTATTTGGCCGTTGGTTATTTGCACCCTTTAATCGCGTGTTTAATCGTGGCGCTAAAGGCTACGAAAAACTGGTACAAAAGCTGATCCGCATGAGCGTGGTGGTCATGGTTGCTTACGTTGCTTTAGTGGGCGGTACTATTAAGTTATTTGACTCTGTACCCGGTGGCTTTATTCCTCAGCAAGATAAACAGTATTTAGTGGCGATTGCACAGCTCCCTGATGCTGCGAGCCTAGATCGTACCGAAGCGGTTATTAAACAAATGCAACAAATAGCGCTAGAAGTGCCCGGCGTTGCCCATACGGTTGCCTTTCCGGGGTTATCGGTTAACGGTTTTACCAACAGCCCTAACAGCGGTATTGTATTTACGCCCTTAGCTCCTTTTAGTGAGCGGACTGATCCTAGCCTATCTGCCATGGCAATTGCAGCGCAACTTAATCAGCGCTTTGCAGCAATTGACGAAGCATTTGTAGCGGTATTTCCGCCGCCGCCTATTCAAGGTTTAGGCACCACAGGTGGCTTTAAATTACAAATTGAAGATAGAGCAAACAAAGGCTTTGAAGCATTATTTAATAGCCTACAAGCGGTAATAGCCAAAGCGCAACAAGACCCAGCATTAGTTGGCCTGTACTCAAGTTTTCGTATTCAAGTACCACAAATGGATATAGATATTGACCGTGAACAAGCGCTTATTCAAGGCATACCACTGGATGAAGTGTTTAATGCGTTACAGATATATTTAGGCTCAGTGTATGTAAACGACTTCAACTTATTTGGCCGTACTTACCAAGTAAATGCACAAGCTGACGCCGATTATCGCGTTGATCCAGAACAAATATTGCATTTAAAAGTACGAAATCGTGCGGGTAATATGGTGCCATTAGGATCAGTGTTAACGGTAACTCCTACCATAGGCCCAGACAGAGTAATGCATTACAACGGCTACCCAAGTGCAGAACTTAATGGCAGCCCAGCGCCAGGTTATAGCTCAGACCAAGCGCAAGTTGCGATTGAAAAAGTACTTGCCGATACGCTACCTTCAGGTATTGAATACGAGTGGACCGAAGTAACCTATCAGCAAGTACTTGCGGGTAATACTATGGTGTATGTATTTCCGTTAGTGGTACTACTGGTATTTATGGTGCTGGCTGCACAATACGAAAGCCTACGTTTACCATTGGCAATTATAATGATTGTACCTATGACCATATTTTCAGCGCTAATTGGGGTGTGGTTTGTGGGCTCAGACAACAACATATTTACGCAAATTGCATTAATTGTGCTGGTGGCTTTGGCCTCTAAAAACGCGATACTTATGGTGGAGTTTGCCAAAGATCAACACGAAACCGGTTTATCACATTTAGATGCCATGTTAGCGGCATGTCGAATGCGCTTACGTCCCATATTAATGACCTCAATAGCCTTTACCGCGGGCGTTGTACCATTAGTATTAGCAACGGGTGCGGGAGCCGAGATGCGCCACGCTATGGGTAATGCTGTATTTGCAGGCATGATAGGAGTAACCGTATTCGGCTTATTATTTACCCCGGTATTTTATATGTTAGTAGCCAATAAAAAGCAAAAAGCACAGCAGGTATCACATGATTAAATTAGTGCAAAAAAACCTTAAAACGTCGCTTACCACAAGCGCTATATTAATTGCTGCTATGTTATCGGGTTGCGCCGCTAAAATTGACGCTGCCAGCGAGCAAAACGTGGTTAGTGAGTTTATAGCTAGTGCCAATATAGCCAGCGAGCTTAATAATATTGATGAGACAAACTGGTGGCAAAAGCTAGAATCAGCTCAGTTAAATCAGTTGGTTACAGACGCATTAGCCAATAACCACAACTTACAAACCAGTCAGTTAGTACTTAAAAGCGCCTTGGCGCGCTTAGGTGAGCAACAAGCGCAGTATTTACCGCAAGGCGGGGTAGAAATTGGCGCGCAGCGCAGTGGTTTAGGCGATACTAACAGTCGTCAATCGAGTGCTAATTTAGCACTTAATTGGCAGCTCGATTTATTTGGTCGTATTACGGCATTGGTTGATGCAGCGAATGCATCGGCCATGAGCCAAGCCGAGCAAGTACGTTTATTGCAAATTGAAGTGGTTTCGTCGGTTGTTAAAGGCTTTGTGAGCTATCAAGGTAATGTACAAAAGCAGCACATTGTTACGTTGCAAATAGACGCACTAGAGCAAAGTATTGCGGTACTTCAAGCCCAGGTTGATGAAGGCGTAGCAAACGAGCTTGATTTAAATCGTACTATGGCACAACTTAAGCAACAACAAGCACTAATGCCGGCAATTGAATACGCTAAATATCGCGATTTATCTACACTGGCTGTGCTTAGCGGACGACTAGCACAAAATGTTAAACTCACTAATGAGCAAGCCATTTTAGAGCATAAATTTACCGTATCGTTAAATGATGCTAATGAATCTATCGCACTTAGGCCCGATATTAGCCAAGCACTTTATGCATTTAGCCAAGCAAATAGTTTAAGTGTTGCTGCAAGTAAAGCGTTATTACCAGATATAAGCTTAAGTGGTTTTGCAGGCGTGCTTAGTATTGGTAGTAATAGCTTTAGTGATACACAGCAGCAATGGCAGGTGGCTCCGCAAATTCAGTGGTCAATACTGAGCTACCCGGCACTCTTAGCGCAGCGCGATGCACAGCAATTTTTAACTCAAGCGGCTTATAGCGATTATCAACAAGTGATACTCCAAGCGCTGAGCGAAAGTGAACTTTCTTTGCAATTGTTGGTCAACCAAGCTCAGCAAAAGAGCTTTGCTGAGCAGCGTTATCAGTTTGCGAATAATGCATTTTTACAAGCGCAAGCAATGTACGAAGAAGGGCAAATTCCTTACTTAGAGTTGTTAGATGCGCGTCGGGATGTTCTAATAGCTCAAGAAAATGCTGTTGATTCAACGATTTCATCACTGCTCGCTAAAGTAAATGCTTACCAATCATTTAACGGGCGATGGAGTTATGCGTTAAATAATACTAACCAGTAGAGTTTTTTGATGTCTGATACTGATATTTCACCGCAATACACGCTACCGCAGACTATGCGAGCAATTGTATTGCCTGAGCCTAATGAAAAAATTTGTTTAGCCGATGTTGAGTACGCTGTTCCTGAGTGTGCAGACAACGAGCTGCTTATTAAAGTTGAATATGTTGGCTTAAACCCAGTTGATGGCTTGTTTGCTAAATCGGGTTTTTGTAAGTGGCAATATCCACATATTTTAGGGCTTGATGCCGTTGGCGTAGTGGTAAAGGCTGGTAAAGGTGTTTTCCCGGGCGTTGGCACGCGTGTAATGTGGCATGCCAGTATTGGCGATCAAGGGGCGTTGAGTGAATATACCAAAGTAGCTAACTATGCTGTATCGGTTGTTCCTGCTGAGCTTGCAGGCGATATGGCGGCTACTTTACCTTGTGCCGGTATGGCTGCACTCATAAGCCTAGATAAAATTAATATTACCGAGGGCGATACCGTATTAATTGACGGTGGCGCAGGGGCTGTAGGGCAGTTTGCCATTCAGTTTGCAAAGCAGCGCGGTGCCGACGTATTTACCACAGCAGCTAAGCGTAATCATAAATTGGTAAAACAATTAGGCGCTGATGTGGTATTTGCTTACCAGGATAAAGACTTATGCGAAAAAATTCGCCGAGAGCTTGGCCCACAAGGCTTTGATGCGGTAATAGACACCGTTGGTGGCGCCTCTACAATACGCAATATAGAACTAATGCGTTTTTGTGGGCGCATTGCTTGTTTAAACCCATTACCACATTTTGAACAAGAGCTAATGTATCGTCGAGCACCCAATATTGGTGTTGTATCCTTAGGAGGTGCTTGGTTGGCAAATAGTTTATGTGCCCAGCAACGTTTAAGTTTTATGGGTAACTTATTAATAGAAGGTGCTTTGAGTGGTGACATTAAAACACCCGAAATTACAGCTGTCGACTTTAACGCACAAGCAGTATCAGCAGCACTACATAAACAATTAGACGGCGGTTTTACCGGCAAACAAGTGGTTAAAATAAGCACTTAGTTAATTTTATAATTGAGCGGATACTAATTAACGCAGCATATAATTATGCTGCGTTTTTTTATGCCCGTTAAAGTCGCTTTATCTTTAAGGCGTGATTTAGCTAAGTTTTGTTGTTTAATTAGCCAAATGAAGAAAAATAATGTTTTTCAGCGCATAGCCGTAAGCCCTTGTGTTTAAACAGTTTACGTTCACGTAAAGAAAATAAATTGAAAAAACTGTTAATTATTTGCATAGAGTAATTGATCTAATCGAATTTTTATGACGTAATGTAGTTATTATTATCTGGTCGGATGAGTTCAATCATGAGTTTACGTACAAAATTAAAAAAAGTATTACCAAGTATTTCAATTACTGAACAAGAAGCGCTAGACGCCGGCGATGTATGGTTAGAAGGGTCTATCTATCAAGGTAAACCTGACTTTAGTGCACTACGCGCCGTGCCAGCTGCAGTATTAAGCGCAGACGAAAAAGCCTTTATTGATGGCCCACTGCAAGACTTGTTGGGTATGATTGATGACACCGAAATTCAAAATGGCATTCATTTACCGGATTACATTTTAGACTTTTTAAAGAAAGAGCGTTTCTTCTCGCTGATCATTCCTAAATCGTTTGGCGGTTTAGAGTTCAGCCCATACGCTAACTCAACAATTGTAGCCACTATTGCCACTAAAAGCTCTGCAGTAGCGGTAACAGTAATGGTACCTAACTCGTTAGGCCCAGGTGAGCTATTACTGCATTTTGGTACGCAAGAGCAACAAGCACACTACCTACCACGTTTAGCAAATGGTACAGACATTCCATGTTTTGCATTAACTAGCCCAGAAGCGGGTTCTGACGCAGGTGGCATTCCAGATTTAGGTACAGTTACTAAAGGCATGTACAACGGCGAAGAAGTACTAGGTTTAGAAATTACGTGGGACAAGCGTTACATTACACTGGCGCCTATTGCGACTGTATTAGGCTTAGCATTTAAAGTTGTTGACCCTGATGGTTTGCTTGGCGGCAAAGAAAACCTAGGTATTACCTGTGCGCTTATTCCTAAAGAGCACCCGGGTGTAGAGTTAGGTAATCGCCATGATCCTATGAATATTCGTTTTTATAACGGTACTACGCGTGGTAACAAAGTATTTGTACCTATGGACTTTATCATTGGTGGCCAGAAAAACATTGGTCGCGGTTGGCAAATGCTAGTTAGTTGTTTAGGCGCAGGGCGTGGTATTTCATTACCAGCACTGGGTGTAAGTACGGCGCAAGTTGCATTTAAATCAGCGTCTGAGTACGCTGCTGTGCGCGAGCAATTTGGTTTAGCAATAGGCCAGTTTGAAGGTATTCAAGAAAAGCTTGCCGATATTGCAGGTAAAACATACCTACAAGAAGCAATGCGAGTGCTTACAACGGAAGGCTTAGGCATGGGCTTAAAACCATCGGTAGTAACTGCAATTGCTAAATACCACATGACTGAGTTGGGCCGTGATGTACTCGACTCTGCAATGGATATTCAAGCGGGTAAAGCAATTCAAAATGGCCCACAAAACACGCTAGCAAGCGGTTATGTAGCACAGCCAATTGCTATTACGGTAGAAGGCGCGAATATTCTTACTCGTAACCTGATGATCTTTGGTCAAGGTGTAATGCGTTGTCATCCATACTTACAATCTATGGTTGAATCAATTCATAGCGAAGATAAAAATGCAGATAAAGAATTTAACCGTATTTTACGTAAAACAGTAAGTTACAGCGTAGCAAACAGCTTACGTGCGTTCCGCTTGGGTGTATTACCATTTACAGCAGGTGCAAGTTCAACGTTACCAGAAGTACGTGAATACGAAAAAGCAGCACATAAACTGTCAGCTAAATTAGCTGTATATGCAGATTTCTCGCTACTTGTACTTGGCGGTAAGCTTAAGCAAGCAGAAATGTTGTCGGCACGTTTAGGTGATGTAATGAGCTTTTTATACGCGGCAATGGCGTCAATTAAATACTACGAGCAAAAAGTATCAAGTAGTGAACGTGAGCAAGCAGCACCGTATTTTCATTATGCTACTCGCTTTGCACTACAAAGTGCTGAAGAAGCGCTGCACAAGTTTTTAGATAACTTCCCTGCAAGTGGCACGCGTAAGTTCATGCGTTTTATTACCATGAATTACTCAACTAAAATGCCAAAAATTAGCGACGACTTAATTCGTGAACTAGCTAAGCAAGCTCAGCTAGATACGGCCTTTAAAGCGCAAATTACGCATTTAGTTAAGCCAGTTAAAGGTGACGGACATTACATTAACGAGCAAGCGTACAAAGCTAAAATGGCATCGCTTGGTGAGTTGGCTAAAGTTAAAAAAGCACTGCGTGCTAAAACAATTAAAGCGGGTATTCGTTTTTCAATCACACTTGATAACGCACTTGCGGCTAATGTAATTACAGCAGCTGAACATACTCAGCTTATTGATTACAACACTAAGCGCGAAAAAGCGATTCGTGTAGATGAGTTCGATTTTGATATGAACTTACTTGACGACAACGCACAACCGGTTAACCCACTTAAAAGTGTTGTAAACCAGTAATCACCCGGTGTAAATAAATTCAACAATGTAAGCGCCTGTAGTTTGGGCGCTTTTTACGTTTTTAAAGAAAGCCCCCAAAAGTTAATTGAGGGGGCTTTTTGTAACTTAATGAGGAGCTATTTAAAATAAATAAGAAATAGTTAAGTTACCCGATACAGCAACGTAGGTGCCTGTGCGGTACATAAAATCTTCATATTCATCAGCTTGGCGTAGAGTTAAAACAAAATCTAAAGCCGCAGGGCCCCAGTTGTAGCCTAAGCCGCCACCAAGTTGAAAGCCTGACATAGTTTCATTTTCACCCAAGGCACTCCACTTATCTGAAAAGAAACCAGCACCGCCATAGCCCCTAAAGCCTTTTTTAGACAAACCCACACCCCCGTAAGCCATTAGGTCGAATCCATCACTTTCTATCGCTGAAAAATCGTCATTTTCTAATGAGAAGTAGGTAGCTCTAATTTGAAAGTGATTATTAACAGCATAACCAGCAGCTATATTAAAACCACTAAAATCCAAATCTTCGCTTGAGCTATTGTCATTGGCTAATGTGAACGCGTAAGCACCCGCTCCAATACTCCAATGTTTTTGAGGTACTGGTTCTAGCTCATTCGCTTGTACAAAAGAGCCTAGTAATAAAGAAGATAGCAGCAAAGTTCCCTGGAATGTTTTTTTCATTATTTTTCCTATTTTGATATTTTAAAAGTACGATTTAAAGATAATTCTCATAAAGCATATTCAGGTTTTAACGACTAAAAAATTTAGCCCGTTACACCAAGTAAGCAGCATGTATGATGTTATAGAGATGAAATCGGCGAGAGAATAGCGCATACAAAAGCAAGTGTCTAATGTTAAGTTGTTGTATTTGTTTTGTTATTTGCAATGGTGGTGTGGTTGGGATACTTATCATACTAATTGTGAGCGGTATGTGAGCGTGTATTGAGCAATGCTGCTAATTGTTTTCTGTTTTTTGATTTAAAGATGAATAGAGGTAATAGCTAACGTTAATGAAAATAAATTTATAAATAAAATTGTTCTTTGTCACTTAAGTAGTTTTTACTATTAAATAACACTTTTTATAATAACAACGCTTTGCGTTAAACTAACTAAAATTTATTAATATTAAGTGCGGCTATGGCTTTTTACCTTTCTTTATTACAGCAACAGTTTAAACAGATAAAAGTGGGGGCTACGCTGACTTCTTTGTGGAGTGGTTGTGGCAGCATAGTGGCTTGTGAGCTTGATGGTCAGGCGTGTGTTATAAAGGCGGTGAATATTCCTGAGGTTATAAATCACCCAAAGATTAAACAAACGGCGTTTGCTGTTAATCGTAAGCGTAAATCTTATAATGTTGAATACCACTTTTATAATGATTGCAGCCAGCAGTTACCTAATAACGCTGCTGCTATTGGCTGTTTAGCCGCAATCCAAAATGATCAGCAATATGTGCTGGCGTTTAACGATTTTACCCAGCAGGGCTATGTACAAGCTTTGCCTCAAGACTATCGCGAGGTTATTAAATGGTTAGCGCATTTTCATGCGTTTAATCTAACAATTGAAGCTGTTACTCACGCGGCTGAAAAGTTATGGCCACAGGGCAATTATTGGCATTTAAGTACGCGTCCCGATGAGCTTACAAAGCTCCAGCAATCAGCTATTAAGCAGGTTGCAGCTAAGCTAAATACGACATTATGCAATAGTGCATATAAAACAGTAATTCATGGTGATGCCAAGCTGGCAAATTTTGCCATAAACAAACAGCAGCACGTGCTAGGGTACGACTTTCAATATGTAGGTGCTGGTGTTGGGGTTATAGACGTGATGTATTTTATGACAAGCTGCTTTAACGAAACACAATTGCATCAGCATGCTGATAGTTGTTTAGAGTGGTATTTTAGCGAATTGAAGTTAGCATTAGGCGTTTATCATCCTAAGGTAGAGGCAAGTAAAGTGATTAACGATTGGCGCAATTTATGGAGTGTTGCATGGGCCGATTTTTATCGTTTTTTAGCAGGGTGGAGTCCAGAGCATAAAAAAATAAACAGTTACATGTTGCTTCACGTAAAGAGTGAGTTAAAAAAACACATTTAATTAACGCTTGAATTAGGTATATTGCCTTAATATCAGGCAAAATAATGTTATTTGGCAGCAATTGTGAAAACTTAACGAAAACTGCAGGCCAAATGCACTTTTTTACTATAAAATATCGCAAATTTTATCACTAGGTTTTTTTAATATGGCTATTCACGTTATAACTCATCCCCTTGTTCAACATAAATTAGGCTTAATGCGCTCCCATGGAATTAGCACTAAAAGCTTTCGTGAATTGTGCTCAGAAGTAGGTACTTTATTAACCTACGAAGCAACTCAAAACCTACCGTTAGAAGATAACGAAATTACCAGCTGGGATGGCACAAAGTTAAATGTGCAGCATATTAAAGGTAAAAAAATTACTGTAGTGCCTATTTTACGTGCGGGCTTAGGCATGATGGACGGTGTGATGCAGTTATTGCCGGCTGCCAAAGTAAGTGTTGTAGGCCTTGAGCGAAACGAAGAAACATTAGAGCCAATTCCATACTTTGAAAAGCTAGTAAGTAATATTAATGAGCGTTTAAGCTTAGTGATAGATCCTATGCTTGCAACAGGCGGCACTATGATTGCCACTATTGATATGCTTAAAAAAGCAGGCTGTAAAGAAATCAAGGTAATTGTATTAGTTGCAGCTCCTGAAGGGGTTGAAAAAACATTAGCTGCCCATCCAGATGTAGAAATATATACTGCATCGGTAGACAGCCACTTAAACGATAAAGGCTATATTGTGCCTGGTTTAGGTGATGCAGGTGATAAAATTTTCGGTACGGTTTAAGTGAAAACAGTGCAAAACGATACGATGAAAAACAATGCCATGTTCTCAATAAAAACGATACTTACTGGTGCGCAAATGTTGTTTGTAGCATTTGGCTCATTAGTATTAGTACCGCTGTTAACAGGGCTTGATCCAAGTGTTGCTCTTTTTACCGCGGGCTTAGGTACGCTGTTATTTCAGTTTGTTACTAAAGGCCAAGTACCCATATTTTTAGCGTCATCGTTTGCTTTTATTGCACCGATTATTGCCTCAATACAAATATGGGGCATACCTGCCACTATGGGTGGTTTAATGGCGGCTGGTTTTGCTTATATGCTATTGAGCTTTTTAGTTAAATTTAAAGGCACTGAAACGCTACATAAAATATTACCACCAATAGTAGTCGGGCCGGTTATTATGGTTATTGGCCTAGCTTTAGCACCGGTTGCGGTAAACATGGCCATGGGCAAAAGTGGTGACGGCAGCACGCAAATTATTGCTTATGATAGTGCTATTTACATCTCATTATTTTCTTTAGTGGTTACGCTTATATTAGCGGTATGGGGTAAGGGTGTATTTAAACTTATTCCAATATTAGCAGGGGTGATAGCTGGTTATAGTTTATCGCTTGCTATGGGCGTAGTACAATTTGACGCCGTAACCAATGCACAGTGGTTAGCTGTGCCTAACTTTGTTTTACCTGAGTTTAAATGGCAAGCCATTTTGTTTATGGTGCCGGTGGCGATTGCTCCCGCTGTTGAGCATATTGGCGACATGATGGCGATTAGCCAAGTTACTAATAAAGATTTTTTGAAAAAACCAGGGCTACATCGCACTCTATTTGGCGACGGATTAGCTACCTCAGCAGCATCATTGTTTGGTGGGCCGCCAAACACAACTTACTCAGAAGTAACCGGTGCAGTAATGCTAACTAAAAACTTTAACCCAAAAGTGATGATATGGACTGCAATTATTGCCATTACTTTAGCCTTTATAGCTAAAATGGGCGCAAGTTTACAAACAATTCCAGTGCCGGTTATGGGCGGCATTATGATTTTATTGTTTGGCTCAATTGCAGTGATTGGATTAAACACTTTAGTTAAATCTGGGGATGATTTAAGCGAACCGCGTAATTTAAGCATAGTAGCGCTTATTTTGATTTGTGGTATTGGTGGAATGCATATTGGCAGTAGTCAGTTTAGCCTAGAAGGCGTAAGTTTATGTGCCATATTAGGCATAGTGCTAAACTTAGTGTTACCAAAAGCCGAGAAGAAAACCGCAGCTTAAATTTATAGATAAGTTAAACTAACCTAATAGCGCATATATATGCGCTATTTTTTTATCTAAAATAAAGGCGCAATAGAAATATGGATATCAGTGATTTTTTAGCAAAACATCAACTACCAATAAGCTATCAACAGCAGTGTGAACAGTTTTTTATTCCGGTAGCAAAAAATATATTGCACGCTAAAAAAACGAATACTCCGTTATTTGTTGCTATTAATGGCAGCCAAGGCTCGGGTAAAACCACCTTGGCTGATTTTTTAGTAACTTGGTTGGCAAAAAATAGTTCGTTTAATAGCATAGCGCTTTCTATTGATGACTTTTACCTTACTAAGCAGCGCCGACTGCAGCTTGCAAAAAATGTACACCCGCTACTTGCCACTCGCGGCGTACCCGGCACGCACGATGTAGCTTTAATGAAAAGCACACTTGAGCAGTTACTAGCAGGGCACAGTGGTGTGCCTCTACCTCATTTTAATAAGCATTTAGATGACAGTGCACCACATAACGAGTGGCCGCGTAATAATACCGCTGTCGATATTATTATTTTAGAAGGGTGGTGCGTAGGTAGTAAGGCACAATCGGCATCAGCATTAACTGCACCATTAAATGAGTTAGAGCAAAATGCAGATAGCCAAGGTGTTTGGCGTAACTATGTGAACAATTGTTTAAAAACAGAATATTTAAACATTTTTGCTAAAGTTGATTATTTAGTGATGCTTAAAGCCCCTAGTTTTGCTGCCGTATTTGCATGGCGAAAAGAGCAAGAGCAAAAGCTTATAGCCTTAAAAGGGCAAGGTGCAGGCACTATGAATGACGCCCAACTTAGATACTTTATTGCTCATTTTGAGCGTGTCACTCGAGAAAATTTAAACACACTAGCATCAACAGCAAACGCCCTTGTAACACTTAACGAGCAACGTGAAATTAGTTGCTTGGAGTTTAAAGCTGATTAATTAAAATGTTATGTCAGCAGCAACTGTGGCTTGCTATAACAAGGTTGAGTTTACTAAGCTCCTCAAAAAAGTCGCTCTTTACTCTTTAAGTTTGCATCTAAAGTGTAAAGGGGCTTTACACAGCGAACAAGGCTAAACATTACACACTTTCATTTGCGGTTACTTACTAGCGTATTATTGGTATAATCGACGGAGTTTTTAATTGAAAGGTTTATCATGAAGTACTTTTATTTTGTTTTTATTTTACTCACGTCATCAGTCTCAATTGCCAGCGCGCCAGTTGACCTTGAAATTAATATGAAAAACACGGGGCTTGCATATAAACAAGCAGTGCAAGCGACTAATATTGACGAGTTTAACCTTGCGATTAATGAATTCATCTCGTTAGTGGAAATAAGTAAAACAGCTAAGTTTTATAAAGAACCAGAGCAATCATTACAAGGGCTTGATAAAGTCATTGCTCAGGCTGAGCTTGCAAAACAAGCTGCTAACCTGCAAGGTTTGAGTGCGGCTAAACAGCCACTAAAAAATATAGATAATTTACGTAAAAAGTACCATGAGTTACATGAGCCTCCAGGCTTTTTTGAATTACTATTTGGAAAATAAGGGACCCTCGATGGAAATTTCAGTTGCAATGTTAGATGGCCAAAAGCTCAGTGCTAAATTTGGCGATCATGAAGTGATAAGCGATCAGAGTTTGGCTGCAGGTGGCAACGCAGAGCACCCAGAACCGTTTGATTACTTTTTAGTGAGTATGGTGTTATGTGCAGGTTTTTATGCAAGAAAGTTTTGCCAACAACGCGATATTTCGACACAAGGGATGTCACTTAAGCAAAATAACGAAAATGTGGATGAAGATGGTAAAAAGTTATTTTCTATTGAGATAACACTCCCAGATGGATTCCCTGATAAGTATAAAAAAGCACTGGTTGCCGCGGTAAATACATGTACCGTGAAAAAAGTAATTCAGGCAGTACCTGAATTTTCAGTGGTAGTTAAATAACTAGTTAAATAAAGTCACTCTGTGTTGCACACAACACTGAGTGACTGCTTTATAAAGTGATAGTGGTTAAATGCTATTTCTTTTTCATACCCTGAACAGCTTTAAAGCGCGGGTTCTCCTTACAAATCACAAACACGCGTCCTTTACGTTTTACAACTTGACACCCTGCACGCTGCTTAGCACTTTTAAGTGAGCTTAATACTTTCATTTTATACCTCATTAATAAATAAAATAGGGAAATTCTCATAACAGCATTACGTTATGTGATATTATATCATTTTATTCATCAGGATCTATAGCCACTCAAAAAATTATTTAATAAGCATTTAAAAACCATAATTGCTGGCTATTTATGCAAACAAATCAAAAAATGAGCAGTTAAACCAAAAGTGCTGGCTATTGGCGTTTAGCCTGTTATAACTATAATTACATTCGTTAAAAATAGCATAAACAGTAGATCTCAGAGGTAACATATGAGCGACGCAATACAAAAACAACAACAAATAGATCAAGGAGTAATGGATACTCTAAAAGAGCGCGACCATAGTGTTTTAGCACAACAAGTAAACCCCTTAACTTGCACCCATAATGATATTATTGAGTTACTTGCCCAATATATGGCATTAAGTGAACAGGATAACGATGATCTATTTGATCACTGGTTTGATAATCTAACTAAAGAGCAGCATACAGTACTAAAAGTATTTGAAGTGTATCGTGGGCAATACGAACATCAAAACTAGCCTAATAATAATCTTATTTATTGCTATGAAAGCTAAATAACAATGCTATATAAGTATAGAAAAACAAAAAACCCACTTATAGCCTAGCTATGAGTGGGTTTTTAGTGCGCTTTAAAAACGCATCAGCTAAAACAGCTTAGATAGCTACGATGTTTTCAGCTTGTGGGCCTTTTTGACCTTGTGTAACAGTAAACTGTACGCGTTGGCCTTCAGCTAGAGTTTTAAAACCGTCGCCAGAAATTGCGCTAAAATGTGCAAAAACGTCTGCGCCAGATTCTTGCTCGATAAAACCAAAACCTTTTGCTTCGTTAAACCATTTTACTGAACCAGTAGTTGTATTAGACATAATAATATCCTTAAAAATTAATAAAAGTGTGCCTGAAAATAGGCGATTGAGCCGGAAAAAACCTATATTTAACTTGAGGATAACGCGAAGGATTATTACTAATATCAACGTGGTACTTACAAATAAACAGTATTTCTTTCAAACTTATATAAATAGATGGGTTATAAATAACCCATCAACTTAAACATCTTAGATACAAACGATGTTTTCAGCTTGTGGACCTTTTTGACCTTGTGTAACAGTAAACTGTACACGTTGGCCTTCAGCTAGAGTTTTGAAACCGTCGCCAGAGATTGCACTGAAATGTGCGAAAACGTCTGCGCCAGATTCTTGCTCGATAAAACCAAAACCTTTAGCTTCGTTAAAAAACTTTACTGTACCAGTAGTTGTATTAGACATAATTGTATCCTAAGAAATTAATAAAAAATGTGCCTGAAAGTAGGCGATTAAGCTGGAAAAAATAAATATTTAACTTGAGGATAACACAAAGGATTATTACTAATATCAACGTGGTACGTACAAATAAACAGAACTTCTTTCAAACTAATATTCATTAACGGGTTATTACTAACCCATTAAATTAAACAATTTAGATGCAAACAATATTTTCAGCTTGCGGGCCTTTTTGACCTTGTGTAACAGTAAACTGTACACGTTGGCCTTCAGCTAATGTTTTGAAGCCATCGCTAGTAATTGCGCTAAAATGAGCAAAAACATCAGGGCCAGACTCTTGTTCAATAAAACCAAAACCTTTTGCTTCATTAAACCATTTAACTGAACCAGTTGTTGTAGACATAGTAGTATCCTAAAAAATTAAAGTGCGCCCTATATAAGGCAATGTAAAGAGTAAGAAAACATATATTTAACTGAGGATAGCGCGAAGGATTATTACTAATAACAACGTGGTACTTACAAATAAACAGGGCTTTCTATCAACCCGATGCGACGTACTTTAACAGTAACCTCAGCCGGATATCAAGTTTTATTTAGATTTATTTTTACCACTAGCAAAACGTACTGGCTTTTACGGATTATAATTTGTTAAATTATTTCAGATAAAGAACGTTATATTAAGCAGTAACTTAAAAGATGAATTACTTGTTAATTACAGTTTTTATTATATACAGCAAGATAATGAGCTGTACGAAGTTAAATTACCAACACTAGAGCGGTAAACAATAAAGGCATTAATTAACAATAAGTTACATTATCTGGCGTTTGATCTGGTTTACAGGCACTTTTTAAATATAAAACGTATAAATTGGCAAAACTAATTTTGACTTTATACCACTCACCCACTAAGTTATTTGCTTATATCAAGTGTTTAACAGTATTGTTATAGCTGTATTTTAGACTAATAAAAAGGGAGCCGTTTGGCTGGTTTTTGACTTTGCGACCTGTGCAGGGGAGCCTTGAGCGACTATTTGTCCGCCATGATCACCTGCGCTGGGGCCCATGTCGATAACCCAATCACTATTACTGGCAACCTGCATATCATGTTCGACCATAATAACGGTGTTACCTGCATCTACAAGCTTATTTAATTGCACCATCAGCATTGCTATATCAGCTGGATGCAGGCCAGTAGTAGGCTCATCAAGTACATAAAGAGTATCACCGCGTTGTGTGCGCTGTAATTCGGTTGCAAGTTTAATACGCTGGGCTTCGCCGCCAGATAACTCGGTTGCTGGCTGGCCGAGGCGTAAATATCCTAGGCCTACTTGTAACAAAGTGTCCAAAGCTCGTGATATCTGTGGTTCATCTATAAAAAATTGACGTGCAGATTCAACCGTTAAATCGAGTACTTGAGCAATGTTTTTATCGCGATAACACACTTCAAGTGTTTGCTCGTTATAACGCTGGCCTTGGCATACTTGACACGGTGAATAAACACTTGGCAAAAATAACAGCTCAACACTAACAAACCCCACACCCTCACAATTAGCACAGCGGCCTTTTTTCACGTTGAACGAAAAGCGGCCCATATCGTAGCGTCGTGTTTTAGACTTGTTAGTGGATGCAAATAATTTGCGGACGTGATCAAATAAGCCAGTATAGGTGGCTAGGTTTGATCTGGGTGTACGCCCAATTGCCTTTTGATCTACATTTACTAGACGTTTTACGTGCTGCATGCCATCTGTAATTTGCCCGCCAGTGGGAATTTCTAGTTCTTGCTCGAGTAACTCGGCTTCGTCAGTTGGGCTCTCTAAAGTGGCTTTTTGTCCTAACGCATCATAAACCAGCTCCACTAGAGCTTGACTTATGAGGCTTGATTTACCCGATCCAGAAACTCCGGTAACGGTTGTCATCACGCCCAATGGAAATTCAACATCTAATTTTTGTAAGTTATTACGCTCAATTGCTGCGAGCTTTAGCCAGGCTTGAGGTTGTCTGCAAGTGTGTTTGGTTATCGCGTCTGCAGTAAACAAAAATCGAGCGGTATGAGATTTAGCAACGCCTTGTAAACCACTAATAGGGCCGCTGTAAATCACTTCACCGCCATGCGTACCAGCATCTGGGCCAACATCAACAATCCAATCGGCATGTTTAATAACGCTAACATCGTGTTCTACAACAAATACAGAGTTACCAGCTGCAATGAGTTGATCAAGCGCCCCAAGCAATGCTTGGGTATCTGCTGGATGTAGTCCTGCTGAGGGTTCATCTAAAACATAAACCACACCAAATAGTTGTGAACGAATTTGGGTTGCTAGTCGTAAGCGTTGTAGTTCGCCTGCAGATAAAGTGGGTGTGGTACGTTGCAACGACAGATACCCTAAGCCAAGCGTTGTTAGTGCCTCTACCCGGGCCAAAATGTCGCTGGCAATTCGCTGAGCTACAATTGCTTTCTCTCTATTAGGCGTATTTTTGGCTGGCTTTATCTTAGCAATATCACGTAGTCGCAGTGCTAGCTCTGTTAGCGTTAATTGCGATAACTCACCAATATCAAGACCTGTAAACTTGACCGACAAGGATTGCTGTTTTAATTTTTTACCTTTGCAATCAGGGCATTCAGAAATTTGCATAAACTGTGATACACGTTTTTTAGTTCGCGGGCTTTGCGTGGTAGCAAAAGAGTGCAAAATAAAACGTTTAGCACTTGAGTATGCACCCATGTAACTCGGCTTCTCATTTTTTTCAATGGCGTTGCGAGTTTGCTCTTTGCTGTATTGCGGGTAAACAGGTACAACGGGAGTTTCGTCGGTAAATAGAATCCAATCGCGGGTTTTTTTAGGGAGTAATTTCCATGGTGTATCAATGTCGTAACCAAGTGAGACAAGTATACGGCTGAGGTTTTGTCCTTGCCACGCAGGAGGCCATGCAGCTATGGCCCGTTCGCGAATTGTTTTTGTATCATCAGGTACAAGTAACTTTTCTGTTACTGCAAACACTCGGCCAATACCATGACATAAGGTGCAGGCACCTTGTGGAGTGTTAGGGGAAAATGCGTCGGCGTAGAGTATACTTTGACCGCTAGGGTAGTCGCCTGCACGAGAGTAGAGCATTCGCAGGGTATTAGAAATAGTAGTTACACTTCCCACAGATGAGCGAACCGATGGGGTGCCTCGTTGTTGTTGCAGTGCTACTGCAGGAGGTAGGCCGTTTATATCATCTACATCGGGCTCATCTACTTGGTCAATTAATCTTCGCGCGTAAGGCGAAACAGAATCGAGATAGCGGCGTTGTGACTCGGCAAACAAGGTGCCAAAAGCGAGAGATGATTTTCCAGATCCCGATATACCAGTAAAAACGATGAGTGCGTTGCGGGGTAAATCTACATCAACATTTTTTAAATTGTGAACCCGCGCCCCCCGAACCTGAATACAGTGCTCAGGTGCACTGGAAATGCTGTGCGTTTGCTGTTGAAGTGTGTGGTTTACAGATGTTGTTGCGTTTTTGCTGGTACTGCTCATAAAATTGCTGCTCCGGATTATATCGTGCTTTTCAATTTTTGATCTAGTTTGGCGTGGTTAGTCTAGCTTGCTTACCTTAACGTACCTGCATTAATACTTCAAACCTGCATTTTAGTTTAGTTTGTATTATTACTTTATCGATAAGTCGTATTTTAAAATAAGGGTATCTATATAGCGGGTTCTAAGTGTGTGTTGCTTTTCGTGATCGGCACCATGGCTCAAAGCCCGGTTGAGTAACTTTATAGCGGGGTGCAGTTTTGCACGCTCATCTTGATCTAACCCCGCTTTACTGCGTAATTCGGTTATGTCATCAAC
Organism: Pseudoalteromonas sp. 20-MNA-CIBAN-0454; assembly: GCF_040308685.1. NCBI lineage: Bacteria > Pseudomonadati > Pseudomonadota > Gammaproteobacteria > Alteromonadales > Pseudoalteromonadaceae > Pseudoalteromonas > Pseudoalteromonas sp. 20-MNA-CIBAN-0454. The sequence continues at coordinate 29,408 of NZ_JBEOOB010000010.1, forward strand.
CACTAGGCGGCCTATATCAACAGCCACTATTTCGTCTATTAAGCCATTTTGAGTAAGCACGCCATATTTGCTGCATAAAAATTGCTGCCATACTTGTTGAACATGTTCTTCTATTTCACAACCAAATAGTTCTTCGTTAAATTCAAACCCTTGTTGGGCAAGTTTGGTTAAGCTGGCGGTATATTGCTGGGCAAAGTAATTAAATGCCTGGCTGGATGAATCGATTTTTTGTTTTATCAGCCCTTGGCCCCAGTTTACACAACCTCGTGGGTAATAATCGTCGTACTCTTCGCATTCGTACAAACCCGAATATGAGCTGCAACTTAGTTGGTTTTTAATACAATAACTAGGCTTAGGAAATACACTTTGCTGTTGCCAATGCTCAAGCTTATCTGCATCAATATTGAGTGCCTGGCATAGCTCGTCGGTATGATAAAAATGGGTTGTTAAGTACTGAGATAAACGCATAAAAGCTCGCCTAATATTAAAAATACAAACACTGTTTATATATACAGTTGTTCATTTTGTATTATCAAACTTAATATTACAAGCCATTTTATTACAAAATATGCGTTTACAGCTGCAAAAGCACACATAAATATGGTACAAATAGCGCAAGTTTTATAAAGAATGATTTTTTATGCGCAGCCTAGAACAAATTAAACAAGCAAGTCTTATTACAGCAATTAAAACACCTTATTTATCGAGTGGCGAAATTGACCTTGCAACATACGATCGCCTTGTTGAGTTACAAATAGCAGCTGGGGTTGACGGTATCGTTGTAGGCGGCACTACCGGCGAAGGCCAGTTAATGAACTGGGAAGAGCACTTAATGCTCATAGCGCATAGCGTAAATAAGTTTAGCAGTAAGCTGGTAATTGTAGGTAATACGGGCAGTAATAATACCCGAGAAGCGATTAAAGCCACTAAATATGGTTTTGCCAGTGGTATGGATGCTGCGTTGCAAATTAACCCTTACTATGGGCGCACCTCTATTGCGGGTGTAAAAGAGCATTTAAAGCGTGTTCTTGATATTGGCCCTGCATTTATTTACAACGTAGCGGGGCGTACAGGACAAGACTTAACGCCTGATATTATTGAACCACTAGCAAAGCACGAACATTTTATTGGTGTTAAAGAGTGTGGTGGTAACGAACGTATAGCTCATTATGAGAAGCAAGGCATAGCGTGTTGGTCGGGTAATGATGATGAAAGCCACGATGCTCGTCATACTCATGGCGCTCATGGGGTTATTTCGGTCAGCTCTAATCTTATGCCAGAATTGTTTCGCCAGTTAATGGATGCGCCAAATGATGCGCTAAATACGTCATTACAACCATTAATAAATTGGTTGTTTTGCGAGCCAAATCCAATTGCGATTAATACTGCACTCATGATGACTGAGGCAGTTAAACCGGTATTTAGATTACCTTACTTACCCCTTAACGACGCACAGCAACAACAAGGTGAAAAGTTGATTAATCAGCTAAGCGCAAGTGATGTTGTTGGTGGCCATGCTCGCTGTATAAATGAACAAGAATTCTTTTTAATATCATAGAATTATTAGCCAGCGCTGAATGAAAATCCAGCGCTGGCTTTTTTTATTGTTTATTTTACTTTTTTTGTTAAAAAATGTAAGATCCTGCGTCCTATCATTAACTAAATATGTATATTTGTGAAATTTGTTGTTGAACAACTCGCTACATGGATCCAGCCAGAACAGCGACAAATAGAAAGCGATCATTGGTATGATAACTCGCCTATAACACTTGATTGGGTTGCACCTATGCAACGCCGGCGTATGACTCGTTTTAGCAAAATGGTATTACACAGTGCTCAGCAAGTAAGTAGCGCTGATCAGTATACTAATTTATCGGCGGTGTTCTCATCGCGCCACGGGGACTTTCATAAAACAGCCAATTTATTAGTTGATATAGTTAATCAGCAACCATTATCGCCCACAGGTTTTGGCCTGAGTGTGCATAATGCCGCAGCCGGACTTTTTAGTATTATAAAAAGTAATACCAGTGCAATGAATGCTATTGCAGCAGGGGCTGAGAGTTTTATGTGTGCAATTGTAGAGGCCTACATTCGCCTTGTTGATAGCAATGAGCCGTACATGTTAGTAGTCCATAGCGATGAAATCCTCCCCGATATATATAACCAATTTGCTGACGAGCTACAAATTACTCATTCCATTGCTATGATAGTGCGCCTTGCTCAAGCAAATGAGCCGTGTTTTAGTTTAAATAAAGTACTTAACCCTGCTGCAAAAAGTAGTAACTTACCAATGAGCCTGCAAGGTGCTAAAGCCCTACACGATAAAAAAAGTGCGATATTAACCCACACTACACTGGCTCATCATTGGCAACTTACCTACCATGATTAAACACATTATAAGAATAACAGGGCTTTGTTGGCGTGTGCTTGCAACCGGTGTTTGTTTTAGCGTGTTTGGCATAGGTGGTTTAGTACTAACATTAGTGGTTTTTCCGCTGCAAAACGTATTAGAAGCAGATGTAAACACCCGTAAAAACAGAGCAAGAGCGACAGTACATTACTGTTTTAAATTTTTTGTTGGATTAATGCATTACACAGGCGTTATTCGTTTTAATATTAAAGACAAAACCCAGCTTGCTAATTTAAACGGAAAATTAGTGCTTGCCAATCACCCCTCTTTAATTGATGTGGTTGTGCTTATATCTGTGATTAAAAATGCAGATTGCGTAGTAAAAGCCCATTTATTTAAAAACCCCTTTATGCGCGGTGTAATTAAAAGTACTGGTTATATAAGTAACGAAGATCCAGAAGGTTTATTACGTGAATGTGAGCGCAGTATAAGCAAAGGAAATAACTTAATAGTTTTTCCTGAAGGCACACGTTCACAGCCCCATACTGCACTTAATTTTAAACGAGGAGCGGCCAATATAGCACTTAGATGTAATGTGCCAATCGCTACAGTATTAATAAAAATGCAGCCTAATACCTTAACCAAGGGTACACCTTGGTATAAAGTAGCGCCTTATCAAGCGCACTTTAGCTTGCAGCTGGCCAGCAAGCAGTTTAACAGTAACCTGCCTTATGTTAGTGACACACCCGCTATACAATCTCGGCATTTAACTAACAGCTTACAACATTATTTTACAGAAGAACTGAGCAATTTATGACTGAATTAAAAGTACAAATTAAACAATTAATTATATCCAGCCTTGATCTAGAAGATATGACAACTGCAGACATTGCTGATGATGAAGCATTATTTGTTGATGGTTTAGGGCTCGATAGCATAGATGCACTAGAACTTGGTTTGGCAATAAAAAAACAATTTGATGTGAAAATAGATGCCAATTCAGAGCAAACAAAAGCGCACTTTGCCTCGGTGAATTCTTTAGCACACTTTATAGAACAAGCACGTTCTTAAATTATAAAAATATATAGGAATAACAATGAAAACCGCTGCTGAAATTTATGATGTATTACACGGCATTTTAGAAAACGATTTTGAGATAGACCCAGCCGACATAAACCTAGACGCCAACTTATATCAAGACCTTGATTTAGACAGCATTGACGCTGTTGACTTGGTAGTAAAACTAAGAGAAATCACCGGTAAAAAAATTGATCCTGATGCATTTAAGCAAGTACGTACTGTGCAAAATGTAGTTAGCGAAATAGAAAAGCTCGTTAACTAAATAAATGCTTAAAGCCTTGTTAACCACCCTTATTATGCTTTGTTTGGCCTGCTACCCAGTTATTGTGTATGTGGGCCTGACGCAGTTTAATAGCCAACTGGTAGCGATCGTATTATTATTTTTGCTTGCACTACGCTTGTGGTTAAGCAAAGCATTATTTGACAAAATGCCGTGGTTAAAGCCAGCGACATTTTTAGCTGTGATAGCAATCGTATTGTCAAAAGTGTTCGACAGTGATGTGGGTTTACGTTTATACCCGGTGATTATTAACACTGTGATGTTGCTCGTGTTTAGCTACTCACTTTATAAAGGGCCATCAATAATAGAAACCTTTGCCCGCATCACTGAGCCTGAGCTCGATGAGCAAGGTGTGCAATACACTAAAAAAGTAACTCAGTTGTGGTGCGTTTTTTTTATAGTTAATGGTGGTATTGCCTTATATACCAGCCTGTTTGCTAGTTTGGCAGTGTGGGCTTTTTATAATGGTGTGATTGCCTATGTAGCTATGGGCGTGTTGTTTGCCTTAGAGTGGCTAGTCAGGCTAAAAGTAAAAAGGAAAGCGCGTGTTTAGTACCTTTCAAAGTAAAGTATTTCAAAGTAATAATGTTAGTGTGTGCTTTAATCATGAAAATAAGGCAGTGACACAACGCCAGTTTGTTAGCGATGTTAATCGGCTATTAGCTAAGTATTCACCGGCCACAGCGCCCACATCTGTGGTGTTATATAGCACTAACACTTATAAGTTTGCGGTGAGTTTAATGGCACTCACCTTGCGCGGTTGCACGGTTATACTGCCACCTAATGGTCAACCCGAAACACTCAAAGCCTTACTACAGCAAACACCTTGTTTTTTAGGTGACTCAGAGCTTGTTGAACCACTGGGTATTGACTTTATCAATATAGAAAACTTGCCTGAACAGCCTGGCTTTTTTCCTTTAGCGCAACTTGTTTGGCCCAAAGAAGGGAACTTGGTGTTTTACACCTCGGGATCAACAGGTAAAGCTAAGCCAATTGTAAAGTCGTGGCAAACAATTAACAAAGAGCTGAGCATTTTATCAAGCAGTTATGCGTTAAAATGTATGCCAATGTTTATTGCTAGCGTATCGCATCAGCATATTTACGGGCTGCTATTTAGGTTGTTATGGCCACTTAGTACCGGACATGTCGTTGATACCGATTTACTGCACTACCCAGAGCATATAGCCGCCAAGCTCAAGGGCGCTAAACAAGTGGTGTTAATTTCTAGCCCCGCACAGCTAAAACGATTACGCGCAGACAACGTATTAATTGAACAAAAATCTCACTTACAATGGATATTTTCATCTGGTGGGCCGCTGGCAAACGAAGATGCAGTATCGCTATTCAGTCAGTTAAATAAACCAATAACACAAGTGTTTGGCAGTACCGAAACCGGTGGTATAGCGTATCGACAAGTTACCTCGCTTGAAAACGTGAGCTCGTGGCAGCCGTTTTCAGGTATAAAAATGAGTGTTGGCACAAACGATAGACTCCTTTTAAATTCACCGTTAGTGAACCACAAAGATTACCCGCTTGACGATAGAGGTTTGGTGCTTAAAAGTGGTCAATTTAAACTGCTTGGTCGATTAGACCGAATCATAAAATTAGAAGAAAAACGCCTCAGTTTGGATGAACTAGAACACCACCTAGCAAGCAGTGAGTGGGTAAACGACGTTAAAGTAATTGTATTACCTGGGGCAAGGCAAGTAATAGGTGCGGTAGTTGTGCTTAGCCAGCAAGGGGTAAAATATTTACAAAGTGAAAGTAAATTAGCCACTAATAAGCTTTTAAAAGAGCATGCACTAACGCGTTTTGAGCGCATTTGTACGCCTAAAAAGTGGCGTTTTATAGAGCAGTTACCTTATAACAGCCAAGCTAAATTAAACTTAAAAGCATTGGAGCACCTTTTTGACAAAGTTGATTAAAACGCAGCCGCAACTACTTAAATGTGAGCAAACCGAGCAAGGTTATCAATTAAGTTTATTTGTGCCCAAGGATTTAGATTACTTTAATGGCCATTTTAAAGACGGCCCTATTTTAGCAGGCGTAGTGCAGCTAGATTGGGCGGTTGCTGCAATTTGTAAGCAGTATAATATTCAATTAGCGGTAAAGAATGTCGAAGTGCTAAAGTTCCAGGTGGTGATTACGCCAGGCCTTACTATGGTATTAGCCATAGAGCAAAAAGCGCTTAATAAGTATGTGTTTTCTTATCGCTCGGCTAAGGGGCAACATGCGTCTGGGCGAATTGTTTTTGAAAGTGTTGTTTAAATGAATAAGTTTTGTATTGTCATTCCAAACTACAATCATACCTCTGTGATAGCGGCGGTATTAACCAGCCTAGCTGAATATAACTTACCAATTATTATGGTAGATGATGCAAGTAATGAGGCAGCTAAAGCAGTGTTTTCTGCACTTACACAGCAGCACCCGTTACTTACCATTGTTACCCATGAGCACAACCAAGGTAAAGGTGGGGCGGTACAAAGCGGTTTGCATTATGCGTATCAGCAAGGGTATTCCCATGCTATTCAAGTTGATGCCGACGGCCAACATAACTTGGCCGATTTAGCGCAGCTTTTGCGCCTGTCAAACGCCAATCCACAGGCATTAGTAAGCTGTTGCCCAATATACGACGCTTCAGTGCCTAAGCATCGCTATTTAGCACGGTACTTAACCCATGTGTGGGTATGGATTGAAACCCTTAGTTTTGAAATTGTTGACTCTATGTGTGGCTTTAGAGTGTATCCGCTGGGAGCCTGCGAAAAACTGTTAAAAGAAGTTAAGCTGGGCAAGCGGATGGACTTTGATCCTGAAATATTAGTGCGTTTATATTGGCGTAATGTGCCGTTTATATTTTTACCTAGCCAAGTGATCTATCCAGAAAATGGGCTTTCTCACTTTCAGCCATTGCACGACAACGTGCGTATATCTTGGCTACATACGCGATTATTTTTTGGTATGTTAGTGCGCTCGCCTTGGCTTATAGCACACAAATTAAAGAGACGTTATGGCCGTTAAACATTGGTCTAAAATGCAAGAGCGCGGTAATTATTTAGGCATTCAAACTCTGCTATTTACACATAAAATACTGGGTCGCAAAGGACTGTGGCTTATTTTGTTTCCTGTGGTGGTGTATCTCTTTATTACTGGTAGGGTTGCCCGTGCTGCTTCAAAACAGTTTTTACAGCAAGTTAATTTGTACACCGGCACTAGGCAAAGCGTGACACTTAAGCAGCAACTAAAGCACTTTTGTAGTTTTGCCGACAGCGCCTTTGATAAAATAGATGGTTGGCTTGGGCGTATTAGCTTAAGTGATATTGAATATACCAACGAGCATTTATTTAGCCAATTAAATGAGCAACGCCAAGGGGCTATTTTTATTGGCTCGCATTTGGGTAATTTAGAAGTGTGCCGAGCGCTTAGCCAACATCGCAGTGGCAAAGTTATTAACGTGCTGGTGTTTACTCATCATGCAGTAGAATTTAATAAAATGCTGAAAAAAATTAACCCCAACGTAGCGGTTAACTTAATTCAAGTAACTGACTTAGGCCCAGGTTTAGCTATTTTATTGAAAGAAAAAATTGAGCAAGGCGAAATTATTGTTATTGTTGGCGATCGCACCAGTACCACCACTGCCGCGCGCTCTGTGCAAGTGCCTTTTTTAGACAAGCCAGCCCCGTTTTCTCAAGGACCTTTTATTTTAGCGGCATTACTTGATTGCCCAGTTTATTTTTTGTTTTGTTTAAAAGATCAGCAAAGCAGTAAGTACCACGTAATATTTGAGCAATACAGCAACAGCTTAAAAATGCCACGCACCCAGCGACAGGCAATTTTAAACCAAGTAATTACAGACTATGCGCAGCGTTTAGGTCACTATGCTGCGCAATATCCTTATCAATGGTTTAATTTTTACGATTTTTGGCAAAATGATCAGCAAGTCGCCCGCGATCAAGCAAAGGAGAAATAGAAGTGCCAGTTCAAAACACACAGCTTTTTGGTCAGCAGCGATTATCAATCGAAAACATTGTTGATATTGCACATAACCACACCCAAGTGCAAATTAGTGGTTGCAGCGAATTTAGTAGCAAAATTAATAGTGCGCTGAGTTTTTTAGATACATTATTAAAAGAAGACGGCGTTATTTACGGTGTAACGACCGGTTATGGCGACTCAGTAACCGTAGCAGTACCATTAAATTTAGTAGATGAACTCCCCCTACATTTAACGCGATTTCATGGATGTGGACTAGGCGATGTATTTAATAAAGTACAAGGACGAGCAATTTTAGCCACGCGGCTTACGTCTTTATCGCAAGGCTACTCGGGTATTAGCTGGGAAATGCTGAATTTACTGCGCGACTACTTAAATCACGATATTGTACCGGTTATTCCTCAAGAGGGATCGGTAGGTGCCAGTGGCGACTTAACGCCATTATCTTATGTTGCTGGTGCTATGATAGGCGAGCGCGACGTATATTATAAAGACACCGTACGTAATAGCTTAGCGGTAATGCAAGAAGTTGGCTTAACGCCGCTCGTGCTGCGCCCAAAAGAAGGCCTTGCAATAATGAATGGCACCGCGGTAATGACCGCATTAGCCTGCTTAGCCTTCGACAGAGCCAATTATTTAGCCAAATTAGCCAGTCGTATTACCGCCATTGCTAGCTTAGCGCTCAAAGGAAATAGCCATCATTTTGATGAAATTTTATTCTCGGTAAAACCTCACCCAGGGCAGCAGCAAATAGCACGTTGGATCAGAGATGATTTAAATCATCACGACCATCCACGTAATGCCGACCGCCTGCAAGATCGCTACTCAATTCGCTGTGCACCGCATGTTATTGGTGTGCTGCAAGACAGCTTGCCGTTTTTTAGGCAAATGATCGAAAACGAATTAAACTCAGCCAACGACAACCCAATTATTGATGGCGAAGGGGAGCATGTACTGCACGGCGGGCATTTTTATGGCGGCCACATTGCCATGGCAATGGACAGCATGAAAACCGCAGTAGCTAACTTAGCTGATTTAGCCGATCGACAAATAGCCTCCTTGGTTGATACTAAATATAACAATGGTTTGGCGTCTAATTTATCCGACAGTGCCCCTGAGCGTCGTTATATAAATCATGGTTTTAAAGCGGTACAAATTGGTGCCAGTGCTTATACTGCCGAGGCATTAAAATTAACTATGCCTGCCAGTGTATTTTCGCGCTCTACCGAGTGTCACAATCAAGACAAAGTAAGTATGGGTACCATAGCCTCGCGCGATTGTTTACGTATTTTACAGCTTACCGAGCAAGTGATGGCCAGTACCTTATTAGCCGCTATTCAAGGGTTAAGGCTGCGAATTAAACAAGGCGAATTAGAATTTACGAGTTTAACTGACGATATGCAGCATATGTATAGCGATATAACAGGTTACTTTGAAAACCTGACCGAAGACAGACCAATGGAAGCGGTGCTAAGACAAACTATTAGCTATATTCAAAGCAAACGCTGGGCGCTTTATGAATAATAAAGGCGCATTACTTTCGCACAGCGTAGAAATAGAAATCCCTTTTCATGATTGCGATCCAATGAATGTAGTGTGGCATGGTAATTACCCACGCTATTTAGAAATTGCTCGTTGTGAGTTACTCAGAATATTTGACTACGACTACCTGCAAATGAAAGACTCTGGATTTGCGTGGCCCATTGTTGATATGCAAATTAAATACGTAGCATCAGCTGTATTTACACAAAAAATTAAAGTGGCAGCGTATTTAAAAGAGTATGAAAACCGCTTACGTATTGATTATGTTATTACCGATGCAATCAGTAATAAGCGCATTACCAAGGCGTCCACTACACAAGTGGCGGTAGAAATTAGCTCCAAAGAAATGCAATTTGTTTCACCCCCAATACTTTATGAAAAACTAGCCCCTTTTTTAAAGTAGCTGGCAATTAAAGGAGAAGGAATGACAATGTTTAAATTATTTATAACCAGCGTATTGCTGCTATTTTGTAGTGCATTGCAAGCAAACACTGTATCGCAGGTAAATACCACATTAAAGGCTGATACAGTAACGGGTGAGTTTAAACAATATAAACAACTTGCTGGTTTTGCATCGCCGTTCGTCTCCTCTGGAGTGTTTTCTCTAAATGCCAAAAAGCTAGTATGGCAAGTAGAACAACCGGTAAAAAGCGCATTGATTGTAGAAAATGGCCAGGTATTGGTTGAAAATGCTAAAGGGGAGTTTGTACCACAGCCAGGCAGTGAGCAGTTTGTAGGGCTTTTAACTGACTTACTCAGTGTAGATATGAGCGCCCTTGCAACACGCTTTAGTATAAAAGCGCAAAACAATTGCCTGCAACTAACCCCAAAAGAAGCGTTGTTACAGCAATTATTTAGCCACTTTACTTTGTGTGAAAGTGATAAAACAGTACACAGCATCATCCTTTATGAGCATTCAGGTAGTAAAACAACTATTGAGTTTAGTTACCCTGAGCAGCCTTAACGGCTCAATCGTTTAAATAGTTAATTAATGGAATAGTGGATTGAAGAAACGAATTGGCATTGTTTTTATTTGGTTTAGTGGTTTAATTTTGCTTTTAACCAGTATATTTTGGCTGACTAAACCTACATTTAGTGCTGATATGTTTAGTTTGCTGCCAAAATCGCATTCTCAATTAGCTTATGGCGAACAGCTGTTTTTTGAAAAAAATGCCCACCGTGTGGTGTTTTCATTTGCTGGTGAGCAAAAAAATAACGCCCACGATGAATTTAACAATTGGCTTGAGCAGCAAGGTATAACAAGCACATTTAATTTTCCCTCTATAAACGCTTTAACAACCACATTTGCGCCTTATAAATATGCACTATTAAGTAAGCCCTATAAGCAAAAAATAGCAGACAAAGCCAGCTTTGAGCAGTTTTACCTGCAGCAATTAAATCAGTTAGGATCGCCATTTGTTAGTGCTACATTAAGTACTGATATTAGTTTAAGTTTAGCTGGCTTTATTAGCGAAAACTTAAGCCAAAGCCAAGTTTTTACTATTAAACAAAACCGCCTCACTCGCCAGTATGAGGGGGTTGAATATGCAATGCTTTTTGCCACACTGCCAGAGCCAAACTTGAGCATTAATAATGCAATTAGCTTAGCTGCTAAAATTAAAACGCAAATAAACACTCTAAGTAAAGCGTACCCAAATACCACTATTTCTTATTCAGGGGTGCTGTTTCATACGGCTGAAAATGCCCAACAAGCAAAATACGAAATGAGTTTGTTTGGTGGCATTAGCCTAATGGCACTAATGGTAATGGTGTTTTGGGTATTTAGGGCGCTTAGCAGTATTTTATTAGCGAGCTTTACAGTGCTTAGCGCATTAATGGGCGGCGCTATTGTTATGTTATTGGTGTTTAACAGCATTCACTTATTAACCTTGGTATTTGCCGTAACCCTAATAGGCATTGCAATTGATTACGCCTTTCATGGCATGACTGATTTAGCCAAAGTAGCAAATGAAACTGCACAGCAAGCCTCTTCTAACGGCTATAGCAAAGGGGTGAAATCGGCGTTATTACTCTCTTTTATTACGACCGCATTAGGCTACAGCTGCTTATTAGGTGCACCGTTAACCTTATTAGCGCAAGTGGCTGTGTTTGTTATAGCTGGCTTATTTAGTGCATGGTTGTTTACTGTGTTAATTTTACCATTTTGGCAGCAAACACTGCGTGTATCGACATCGAGTTTATTACTCAGTAAAAAAATAACGCGGGTGTTTTTGTACTGTAATAAAATAAAAAAACCACTGTTTATTGCGCTAAGTATAGTGCTTGCAAGCTTATTGATATTAAAACCGATTGAGTTTAATGATGATATTAGATTGCTTAATGCCAGCTCTGAGCAGCTAATGGCAAGTGAAAAAAAACACTTAACTTTACTGGATCAATGGCGCAGCCATATAGTATTTATTATTGGCGACAATGCACAACACGTGTTACAAAAACAACAGCGGTTAGTTAGCAATTTAACCGCGAGTAACCCGCATATTAAACACAATGCCATTAACCGATGGCTGCCTAGTATTGAGCAGCAAAAAAATAATTTAGCGGTGTTTAATCAAGCTAAAAAAAGTGGTGTATTTGCACTAAGCGAGCAATTAACTGGGCGGCAATTAAGTAGCGGCCCCGCGCAATTTATTACCTATAACGCATTATTAAATAGCGATTTTAAACCCTTATTGTTAGCGCAAATGCATGTTGAGCCGCAGCAAGCCATAACCTGGATGACAATTACCAATATTAATACACAGAGCTTAAGCGCCGCGCTTTTAGAAGATGATGGCTTATTGCTATATAATAAACCGCAGCAAATTAGTGCGTTATTAAGCGATTACCGAGCATACTTATTGTTAAGTTTAGTGCTTGCAGGGGCCATTAGTTGGTTACTTTTTAGTTGGCGTTTTGGCGTAAAAATTGCCACTTTACAACTGTTAAGCTTGTTATTAGTGGTTGTTAGCATGCTGTGGGTGTGTAATGCAATTCAAGGCAGCCTGTCGTTATTTAACATGTTGGGCGCGTTGCTAGTGGTAGCCTTAGCTATTGACTACCTTGTTTTTTATCAAATAAATAAGTTACAGCCAAAAAATATATTGGCAATTAGTTTATCTGCAGCGTCTTCTATGTGGGTGTTTGGTATGTTAAGTGCCTCAAGCACCCCTGCTATTTTTAGTTTTGGACTTACCGTAATGGTAGGGATTTTAGCGGTATATATTTTATCGCCGCTGAGTGTATTACCCTCGCAAAAGGAAGGATAAAGTGAATAACCCTGAGCAGTTTGATGTTGTTGTAATTGGTGCGGGCCCCTCTGGCGCACTTGCAAGTAGCCTTTTAGTGCAAAAAGGCTGGCGAGTATTAGTACTTGAGCAACAGATTTTTCCGCGCTTTACTATAGGTGAGAGCTTGTTACCGCAATGTATGGAGTATTTGGCCGACGCTAATTTAGTCGCTCCATTGCATGAACACGCTGCTAGTTTGGGGTTTCAGTTTAAAAACGGCGCTGCGTTTCATCGAGCGGGTGAAAATACCGCTATTAATTTTACCGAAAAATCATCACCAGGGCCAGGTACTACTTATCAAGTGAAAAGAGGGCTGTTTGATAAATTACTAGCCGATAATGCACAGCTGCAAGGGGCTGTTATTCGTTATCAGCACAGTGTTAAAGACTACAAGGTTACTGATGTTTTTGAAAACAGTTCCGATAAAGGTAATACCAATAAAGATAGTACCGATAAAAATGGTGGTGCAACCTTATTAGTACACGACGCGCAGCAGCAGCCTTACCAAGTTCAAGCACGCTTTGTGTTAGATGCCAGCGGTTTTGGCCGAGTATTACCTAAACTACTAAACTTAGAGTTACCTTCTAACTTTCCGGTACGCAGTGCTTATTTTAGCCACTTTGTAGATAATATTAGCGATGAAAATTTTGATCGTAATAAAATCCTCATTACCGTACACCCAGAGCACCGAGATATATGGTATTGGCTAATTCCCTTTAGTGATGGCACCGCAAGTATTGGTGTTGTAGCAGAGTCTGAGCGTTTTAATGACGACGAAGCAGAGGTAATGTTAAATCGCTTTTTAGAGCAAGATCCACATTTAAAAGCACTGCTAGCTAAACGCGAATTAATTGGGCCAGCTCGCAGCATAACAGGCTACTCCTCTAATGTGAGTAAGCTGTATGGACAGCACTTTGCGCTATTAGGCAATGCGGGAGAGTTTTTAGATCCGGTGTTTTCATCAGGAGTAACCATTGCGCTTAAATCAGCAAGTTTAATTGCCCCTTTGGTCGATCAGTATTTAAAAGGTGAGACGATTGACTTTGAGCAGCATTATGCAAAACCGCTACAAGCGGGAGTTAACTGTTTTAGAACTTTTGTTACAGGCTGGTACGATACGCGCTTTCAAGACGTAATATTTCATACAGAGCAAAACAAACAAGTGCGAGAAATGATCAGTGCAATTTTAGCCGGATACGCATGGGACACGAGTAACCCATTTGTTGCACAAAGTGAGCGCCGCTTAAATGTGCTAGCTCAGCTGTGCCGAACCTAATATGTTGAAATTAATATGCTTAAACTAATACTCCAGCGTGCTTTGATATTGCTAACCTGCATAGTGCTGTCAGCCTGTGCGAGTCAGTTTAGTTCCAGTGCAGCTATAAGCATAGCACCTGCGGCTAGCCTAAATTTAAATAGCATGGCGCCATCAATGTATGGCCGCTCTTGGCAACAAGTGTTATTTATTACCACTGGGCAAGAGCAGCATACCTTGTTATCGCAATTGGCGGTTAATGAGGCGGGAGGGGTCAAGTTGCTGATGATGACCAGCCAGGGCTTTCCAATTGTAGAGCTTGAAAAATCACCCAAAGAGCCAATTAAAGCTAAAAAAATGCTTGTAGGCGTCGATATAAATCCTGCTTATGTATTGGCCGACATTGCCTTAGTACATTGGCCTGTTGCGTTTATAAATGAGCAGCTGAGCGGCGCACTGGTGGAGCAAGTAGGCACACACAGACAAGTACTACAAAATCATAAAACCCTGATCACCATTGACTATAACGATGATGCAATTACGCTGCATAATATTGTACGTGATTATAAAATAATATTTAAAAAGGTAACTCAGTGACATATTGGCTAAATAACTTAGGTATTGTTAGTGCGATGGGAGTAGGCCCGCAGGCAACTCTCGATAGCTTAAACAGTTATAACTCTGCAACGCCTATATTAACTCTAAATTCTACACTTAGCGCGCAACAACAGCCGTTATATGTTGGCCAAGTAACCTCGGTTGCGTTGGCGCAAAAAAAACGTATAAATACCTTTATTGATATGTGTTTAGCGCAACTACAAACAACTATTGAGCAATTTTCGCATATCGATAAATCCCGTATTGCGGTGGTGTTAGGCACGAGTACTTCGGGTATTGCAGATGGTGAACGGGCTCGTGCTCATTTTGAACACACAGCGCAATGGCCAAATGACTTTCATTATTATGACCAAGAACTTGCCACCCCAGCACACTATATTGCGCAAAAGCTTGATGCAAAGGGACCCTGTTATAGTATTTCTACAGCCTGTACATCAAGCGCAAAAGCATTACTAAGTGCCCGCGCACTGCTAAAAGCTGATATGGCCGATGTTGTTATATGCGGTGGCGTTGACACCCTATGCCAACTTACTCTCAATGGTTTTGATTCGTTAGCGTCGTTAAGTAGCGGAGTTTGCCAGCCGTTTTCAAGTAACCGAGACGGCATTAATATTGGTGAAGGCGCAGCATTATTTGTAATGAGTAAAGGCGTAAGCGCAATTACAGATAAAGCAATTGCACTGTACGGTGGCGGCGAAAGCTCTGATGCACATCATATTTCAGCGCCCGATCCCAATGGTATGGGCGCGCAATCTGCAATGCAAAAAGCACTAAAACAAGCGCAATTAGCTGCCCATGAAATTGACTACATAAATGCACACGGTACCGCAACGCTAAAAAATGATGAAATGGAGGCACTTGCAATTAATCGTGTGTTTGGCAACAATACGCCACTTAGCTCAAGCAAGCACTTAACTGGGCATACCTTAGGAGCTGCAGGCGCAATTGAAGCCGCGCTATGCTGGCTACTTCTTAAAGAGCAAGGCCAGTATGCATTGCCGTATAACGTATTATCAACAGGCGGTAACTTGGCCGATGTAAAAATAATAAAACAAGCATTTAAGCCCAAATTGCGTTACTGCTTGTCAAACTCATTTGCCTTTGGTGGCAATAACGCCAGTTTAATTTTAGGTATTGCCAATGAATGAGCTGAGCAGTAATCATTACGCAATTGAGCAGTTGCTTGCCCACGACGCACCAATGATTTTAATTGACACTTTAACGCATTATAGCGCCGAGAGTGCGCGTTGCCAGGTAACGATTACACCGCAAAGTGCGTTTTATAATGCCGATATTGCCGGTGTACCCAGTTATATTGGGGTTGAGTATATGGCGCAGTCAATAGCCGCTTACGCAGGCGCATTAGCAAACGATGCAAATGAGCCTCCTAAAATAGGCTTTTTAATTGGTACGCGTAAATATCAAACCCATCAAGCGTGTTTTAAAGTTAATAGTAGTTTAACTATTAAAGTGCATAAGCTATATCAAGAAGAGTCGGGATTGAGTGTGTTTGAATGCCAAATAATCCACGGCGATACATTAGCATGTGAAGCAAAAATTAATGTTTTTCAGCCCGAAAATCCGCTGGAATTTATAAGAGATAATCAATGACAAAACGAATTTTAGTCACAGGTTCAAGCCGTGGCATAGGCAGGGCTATTGCGCTTAAATTAGCATCCCAAGGGTATGACATTACAGTGCATTGTAAAAGTGGTGTGGCAGATGCACAAGCAACTTGCGCAGCAATACAGGCATTAGGCCAAGCTACTAGCTTATTACAATTTGATGTATGCGACAGAGCCGCCGCCAAAGCACAAATAGAGCAAGACATAGCCCAGCATGGTGCTTATTATGGCGTGGTATGTAACGCAGGTATTACCAATGATATGGCGTTTCCGGCTATGCAAGGCGAGGACTGGGATTGTGTTATTCGTACCGGGCTTGATGGCTTTTATAATGTGGTGCACCCCACGGTAATGCCTATGGTGCAAAACCGTAAAGGTGGGCGTATTGTAACCATGGCTTCTGTATCGGGCATTGCCGGTAACCGTGGGCAAGTAAATTACAGTGCAGCAAAAGCCGGTATTATTGGCGCTACAAAAGCGTTGTCGTTAGAGTTGGCTAAGCGAAAAATAACCGTAAACTGCGTTGCACCTGGGTTAATAGAAACCGCAATGACTGACGAGTTACCGGTAGACGAAATGCTAAAAATGATCCCGCTTAAGCGTATGGGCACAGTAGAGGAAGTTGCGGGTACTGTGGCATTTTTAATCTCAGATGATGCGGCCTACATTACCCGCCAAGTCATTTCAGTTAACGGTGGTATGGTGTAATGAAACGCGTTGTAGTGACAGGTATGTCGGTGATCACCGCACTTGGCGATGAATGGTCGGTATTTAAACAAGCACTGATCAGAGGCGAAAATGCAGTGACCACTATGCCACAGTGGGACAAAGCACCAGAGCTTAATACGCGTTTAGCGGCGCCGGTTACTCATTTTGAGCGACCGAGTCATTATAAACGTAAACAAATACGCTCAATGGGGCGAGTGGCGCTTATGTCAACACGCGCTACAGAGTGCGCGTTAGAGCAAGCCCAGTTACTCAATCATAGTAGCTTAACCGATGGCTCTACGGGGGTTTCTTATGGTTCATCTATAGGGTCAACCCCGCCGTTACTCGCGTTTGCTAATATGATGGAGTCGGGCTCTATGTCTGGGGTAACAGCCACTAGTTATATTCAAATGATGGCGCATACTGCTCCGGTTAATGTTGGAGTGTTTTTTGGCTTAAAAGGGCGAGTGATCACCACAAGCTCAGCTTGTACCTCAGGCTCACAAGGTATTGGTTATGCCTATGAAGCAATAAAATTTGGTCGTCAAAAGGTGATGGTTGCTGGTGGTGCAGAGGAGTTATGTATTACCGAAGCCGCAGTATTTGATACCTTATATGCTACCAGCACAAAAAACGACACACCCAAGTTAACCCCCAGGCCATTTGATAAAGACCGTGATGGATTAGTGATTGGCGAAGGTGCTGGCACACTGATTTTAGAAGAGTATGAACACGCAAAAGCGCGCGGTGCCACTATACTGGCAGAGGTGGTTGGTTTTGGTTGTAATAGTGATGGTGAGCATGTTACTCAACCTACCTCTAAAACAATGCAAATAGCGATTGAACAAGCCCTACACGATGCAAATTTAACCGCCCAGCAAATTGGTTATGTAAGTGCGCATGGCACCTCAACCGATCGAGGCGATATAGCAGAGTCGCATGCCACTTTTAACGCATTAGGGGCAAAACCCATTAGCTCTTTAAAAAGTTATTTAGGCCACACTTTGGGCGCATGCGGTGCTATTGAAGCGTGGGCGACGATTAGTATGATGAATGATAACTGGTTTGCCCCCACAATAAACCTCACCGAGGTGGATAACGAGTGCGCTCAACTTGACTACATAACAGAGCAAGGGCGAGAAATTAACACCGATTATGTAATGAGTAATAACTTTGCTTTTGGCGGTATTAATACCTCTTTAATATTTAAACGCTATAAAACAGATTAAACCATGCAAAAGTAAAGTAATGACTAACTGTTAGCACTTTTTTACTGTATAATTTGCGACCCTTGATAATGTGGCCGCAGGTTATATACCATGAATTTTAAATCTTTTAGTTTTGCTCCTGAACTTGTTCAGGCGTTAGACGAACTTAACTATCACACCCTTACGCCCATTCAGCGCGCAGCAATTCCTGCTGTTCGTAAAGGTAAAGACGTTTTAGCAAGTGCACAAACGGGGACGGGTAAAACCGCCGCGTTTGCGCTACCAATTATTCAAAAATTATTTGAGTCTGAAGTAAGCACTACTAATGCTCCGCATGCTTTAGTTTTAGCGCCTACGCGCGAACTTGCAGAGCAAATAGCAAATAACTTTAAAGACTTCGCAAAACACACTTCGTTAAAAGTAGTCAGCTTATTTGGCGGTGTTAACACCGCAGGCCAAGCTAATGCACTTAAAGAAGGTGTTGATATTGTAGTAGCAACGCCAGGGCGTTTACTTGATCATATTCGCTTAGGTAACTTAAGCCTTGCCAGCGTAAAGCATTTGGTACTTGATGAAGCAGACCGTATGCTCGATATGGGCTTTATTGAAGAGATGCAAGGCGTTATAAAAAGCTGCGCTGACGATCGTCAAATCTTGTTGTTTTCAGCTACTTTCCCAGCAGCAATTAAACAGTTTGCATCTAAAGTATTAAAACAGCCAGAAATAGTACGTGTTGATCAAACAAACAGTACTGCTAGCACTGTAGCGCATGTGGTTTACCCAGTTGAAGAGCGCCGTAAGCAAGAGCTGCTTTCTGAGCTAATTGGTAAGAAAAACTGGCAGCAAGTGTTAGTATTTGTAAACATGAAAGAAACAGCCGATGAGCTAGTAACAGAGCTTAACCTTGATGGTATTCCGGCTGCGGTTTGTCATGGCGATAAGTCACAAGGTAATCGTCGTCGTGCGCTGCGTGAATTTAAAGAAGGTAAAGTACGTGTATTAGTGGCAACAGAAGTTGCGGCGCGTGGTATTGATATAGACGGTTTACCGCGTGTAATTAATATTGACTTACCTTGGCTTGCAGAGGACTACGTACATCGTATTGGTCGTACTGGCCGCGCAGGTAAAGAAGGCCAAGCAATTTCATTTGTAAGCCGTGAAGAAGAAAACATGTTGTTTGAAATTGAAACCTTAATTGGTCAAAAAATTAAACGTGTTTACTTAGAAGGCTATGCAGTAAGTAACCGTGAAGTATTAATTGATAAAATTGGCAAAAAGCCTGCACACTTACGTCGTACTCGTGCTAATAAGCCATCTGGTCAAGCAACTGGCGAAGCAAGAGCAGTAAATCGCTCACGTATATCTAAAATACGTAAAAGCTTAAAAGGCGAAAAACTGTCGCTTAAAAAGTAATTAATAATGCGCTAACCTAATATGGTTATTTGCAGTTACAAAAAAACCTGAGCTTGCTCAGGTTTTTTTATGGCTTAAATTAATAAAACGCTTATTTTGCGTTTTCTAGCATTGAAAGCGCCACCGCTTCAGCTGCTTTAATACCATCAATACCTGCCGATAAAATACCACCGGCATAGCCTGCGCCTTCTCCAGAAGGGTAAAGCCCTTTAGTATTAATACTTTGAAGTGTTTTATCGCGCTTAATACTTACCGGCGAAGAGGTACGTGTTTCTACCCCTGTTAGTAAGCCATCATTAGTTGAAAAACCACGAATTTGCTTATTAAATGCCGGAATTGCTTCACGCAGAGCATCAATTGCATATTTAGGTAATACATCGGCTAAATCGGTTAATTTAATACCCGGCGTATAAGATGATTGCACATCGCCTAAAGCTGATGACGATTTACCCTTTAAAAAGTCGCCAATAAGTTGTGCTGGCGCATCGTAATTACTGCCGCCAAGTTCGTATGCTTGTTTTTCAAGTTTACGTTGTAACTCAATACCCGCTAATGGGTGACCCGGAAAGTCTTGCTCTGGCGAAATACCTACAACAATAGCGCTGTTTGCATTGCGCTCACTACGAGAATATTGGCTCATACCATTGGTAACAACTAGGCCTTCTTCAGAGGTGGCTGCAACCACAGTCCCCCCTGGGCACATACAAAAACTATATACGGTACGGCCATTATCACAGTGGTGAACTAGTTTGTAATCAGCAGAGCCTAAAATGGGGTTACCTGCATTGTCGCCAAAACGGCACTCATCGATCATAGATTGCTTATGCTCGATCCTAAAGCCCACCGAAAATGGTTTAGCTTCCATGTAAATACCTTTTTTATATAGCATATCAAAGGTATCACGGGCACTGTGACCCACAGCAAGCACTACATGGCGGGTATTTAGCTGCTCGCCATTTGACAAGGTTAAGCCCGTTACTTGGCCGTCTTCTAAATGAATGTCGTCTACGCGAGTGCTAAAGCGAATTTCGCCGCCAAGTTCTACAATATGCGCGCGCATTTTTTCAATCATAGTTACCAGTTTAAAGGTTCCTATGTGTGGCTTACTTACGTATAAAATTTCTTCTGGCGCGCCAGCGGCAACAAACTCGGTAATAACTTTACGGCCATAATGTTTTGGATCTTTTACTTGGCTGTATAATTTACCGTCGGAGAATGTACCTGCGCCGCCTTCACCAAATTGTACATTTGACTCGGTATTTAGTGCGCGCTTACGCCAAAAACCAAAGGTATCTTTAGTGCGCTCGCGTACTTCTTTACCACGCTCTAATATAATTGGCTTAAAGCCCATTTGTGCCAACACTAAACCTGCAAATAAACCACAAGGGCCAAAGCCTATTACGACAGGGCGCTCTTTTAAATCGTTATTTGCCTGGGCAACAAACTTATAAGCGGTGTCGGGTGCTACTTTTACATGCTGATCTTTGGCAAAAGTTGTGAGTAACTGCTCTTCGTTATCAACGCTTATATCTAAGGTATAAATAAGTAAAATAGCTGTTTTTTTACGGGCATCGTAACCACGTTTAAACACATTAAAACTATGTAACTGTTCTGGCGTTATTTTTAGCTTACTGACAATGGCATCTTTAATTGCATTTTCGTCATGATCTAGCGGTAGTTTTATTTCGGTTAAACGTATCATTTTGTCTCTTTTAGGTGTCTTAGCGGGCTTTTAATTACCGCTCACAATAAGGGGAGTAGCGCAAATAGCACCACAAAACATAAGGCGCTTATTTTACGTTAAATTACGCTATTATGGCACTTATATATTGTATTTTAGCCTTGGTTGGGTATGATCCGCCGTTGTCGTTATAAAACCTTAGGCATTGAACCATTATGGCATTTGTAGTCACCGAAAACTGTATTAAATGTAAGTACACAGATTGCGTATCAGTGTGCCCAGCAGATGCATTTTTTGAAGGCCCTAACTTTTTAGCTATAAGCCCAATTGATTGCATTGACTGTGGTTTATGCGTACCTGAATGTTCAGCTGATGCTATTTATCAAGAAGATGAATTACCAGAGTCACAACAAGAGTTTACCGAACTAAATGCCGAGCTTGCACTTATATGGCCACGCATTACGCAGGCAAAACCAGCCCCAGCCGATGCTGATGAGTGGAATGGTATTGCTGATAAACTCAAGCTTATTGAAACCTAATCGCTGCGCTTAAATACTTCTTTATTATTAATTAGTTAATGTTATGCAAAAAACTCTTTGCAAGGTATTAACAAATCCATTGGTATAAACTACAATCCACGCCAGAAATTACTCTTATTGAGTAATTTAAGTCTAAATGGATGTTTATGCAGTACTTAATAATAATAAAAAAACAATCAGTGTTCTTTATTTTAAGCTTTTTCTTTCTTTTACTCACCACTCCAAGCGCGCTTGCCAATAAACAACACTATTCACTCACGCGTATTAATAAAAATATAACAGTAGATGGGGTAATGAATGAGGCGCATTGGCAAGATGCCACGCGCATTGCATTGCAGTTTCAAGATGAACCAAATGAAAAAGGTACGCCACCGGTAAAAACCGATGCTTATATATACGAAGACGGCAGTAACTTATATGTAGCGTTTGTTGCACACGATCCTGACCCAACGCACATTCGCGCTGCACTGCGAGATCGCGATACTCTGTGGCAAGATGACACCGTGGCACTAGTAATTGATACCTTTAATGATGAGCGCTCTGGTTATGAATTTTATGTGAACCCGCTAGGGGCTCAGGGCGATATTCGCATGACCGACACCGATGGCTGGCAACAAGACCTTTCTTGGAATGCCATTTGGGATAGCGCAGGCAAGATTACTGAGCAAGGTTATGTGGTAGAAATGCGTATTCCTTTTAAAGCGCTGCGTTTTGCACAAAATAAAGAGCAATTAACCTGGGGTTTTGCCCTAATGCGCAATTATCAACGAGATGTGCTTTATCAGTTATCAAACATTGGGTTTGATCGCGATATTAAGTGCAGCCTTTGTCAGTTTGATAAACTTACCGGCTTTGAAAAAATAACGGCCAGCAAAAACCTGCAATTAACGCCTACTTTAACTGCGCTGCGTAACGATACCAAATCACAGTTACCGGGTGATTGGGAAAATGGCGATGTAAACGCCGAAGTAGGTATAGATTTACGCTGGGGCTTAAGCCAAGACGCCGTTATAAACGCCACTATAAATCCAGACTTCTCGCAAGTGGAAACCGACTCTCTGGCGCTGGATATTAATACCACTTACTCTATATACTATGAAGAAAAACGACCGTTTTTTTTAGACGGTGCGTCATATTTTAAAAGTAGTTTATTTGAGCTTTTATATACTCGCACCATTGCAGAGCCTAATCTAGGCGCTAAATTAACCGGCAAAACAGCTAATCACAGTTATGCGGTGATGTTTGCCGATGACGACAATAGCAATATTTTACTGCCAACTAATCAGGGCTCAGGATTTGCAAGCTTAAACGAAAATACCAAAGTGGCAGTGGCGCGTTACCAGTACGATATTGGCCAGCAAGGCACTATAGGGGTTTCAAGTACGCATCGTGAAGGTGATGACTATCGCAATACGGTTTTATCAGTTGACGGGAGTTACTGGTTTAATCAATCAGACACCTTAAGTTATCAAGTTGCGAGCAGTGATACCCGCAACTCAGCATTTTTAGTTGAAAATTATAACCTGTCACAAACACAATCCGATCAAGCGTATGCAATTAAGCTCACCCGCGATAAACGCGATTATAAATTATTCGCAGAGTACGAAAATATTGGCGCAGATTATCGCGCCGATTTAGGCTATCAAGCTAAGGTCGATTACGAAAAAGTTATTTTAGGAGGCGGGCAAACCTGGTATCGAGATGAAAATGATTTAGTTACCTCTTGGTCATATGTAGCTGATTGGGATAAAACCTGGGCGAAAAATGGCGATTTACTTGAGCAAGAGTACGAAGGTTATTTAAGCTTTAAAGGCCAAAAACAGTCTATTTTCGAAATAGGGCTGATACATAGGTATGAAAATTATAACACTAATTTTTATAATCAAAACATTGGTTATATTTACAGCGGATTTAAACCAACAAAAGATCTTAGGCTGTCTTTGTATGTTGAATACGGGAGTCGCATTGACTACAGTAATGAGCAACTAGGTGACGCCTTTGATACCCAAACTCAAGCGGTGTGGGATATAAACAATCATTGGCAAGTTGATATAAAGCATAGCTACAGCCAATTAGACAACCCACAAGGGGAGCGTGTTTTTACAGCTAACCTAATTGATTTTAGGCTTTACTATAAATTTAATATGCGCTCAATGCTAAAGCTTATTTGGCAATTTGAAGATATTGATCGCAACGAAAATGCTTATTTTTATCAAGTGAACCAAACTAATAAAGATTACGGCAGCCAACTCGTTTATTCGTACAAAATTAATGCGCAAACATTATTTTACTTAGGGTATTCAGATAAAGGTTATCAAGATGATTCACTTAAAAGCTTAGAGCGCGACCAGCGCACCTTTTTTACTAAAGTCAGTTACGCATGGCAGCTTTAAAATGCACTTAATTAGATAATAATGAATGCCTTGCAATCATTAAGGATTGTATAATAACTTAATTAGTAGTAAAAACAGCCTATATGATGTTTTATTTTCTTATGCTTTAATATGTTAACAACGTTAGATGGACCTTTAAGTGAATAAATTAAAATCTATAAATGTAATTATAATAATGGCTATTTCTTTATGTTTTAGTATTAATGTAGGTATAAGTAATCAGATAGATAAAATTAATTTATTTCACTCTAATATCGATGTTCGTAATTTTGAAATAGATACCACCACATTGACATTGGCCCCTTGGTATAACCCAATATTAAATGGCTATTATATTGTTAAGCAAAACAATATAAACTTTATAGTATTGAAAACCAGCAAAACAGAATTTATAGCGGTTAAAGCTAACGATTTAATTTTAATTACGCTTACATCGCCACGAAACCTATTTATATTTTTTGTGATTTTTCTCATTGGCTTTGTGTATTTAAAAAAAGAGCTTAAAAAACATTACTACACAAAAAAAATTATCCAACTTAATAAACAAACAGATACCTTACTCAAAGCATTTAACTTACAAACAAAGTCAGCAGCTAACGCTAATAGTATTACAACGCTGAGTGAGTCTATAAGCACCCTTAATAGCCATGTTGAGCACTATGTAAAGCAAACTCAAACCAGTATTTACCAAGATAAACTCACCCTACTAATAGACCGCCATGCCTATATTAAACATATAGATAGACAAATTAGCCAAGTAAATATTGAAAATTTAAAATGTGCTTTATTGTTTATTGATTTGGATGGTTTTAAAAAAGTAAATGACTCTTTTGGGCATAGTTTTGGTGACGAAATATTAGTTCAAGTGGCAACCCGTTTAGCCAATGTATTACGCCATAATAAGTTAAATAACATAAATCTAGCTAACCAGTTAGAGCAAAATTTATCTCGACTAGGGGGCGATGAGTTCTCTATTTTTATAGAGTCAGTTGAGTCAGAAGCGCAAGTTTTAGATATTGCAAGGAATGTATTAAACGAGTTAGAAAAAGACTTTGTGTTAGGTAATAAAATTATAAAAATAAGTGCCAGCATAGGTATTGCAAAATACCCAGAGAGTGCCTCAACGCCGCAAGCCTTACTGCAACTTGCAGATGTAGCTATGTATAGAGCAAAGCACGATGGTAAAGGTATTTTTAAAGTCTACTCTCCCGAAATGGGTAATAAAATGCGTCGCTATCATTATTTGCTAGAAGAGCTGCGTTTAGCGGTCGCCCGCAAAGACTTTTATTTAAACTTTCAACCTATCGTACATGTTGAAGATTGCATGATAGATTATTTTGAAGCACTAACACGTTGGAACCATTCAATTGAGGGAATGATTTCGCCTGTTGAATTTATTCCTATAGCTGAGGAGTCTAATTTGATTTTAGAATTAGGCGATTGGATTATGTTAGAGGCATGTAGACAAATGGCTGCATGGCATAATGCCGGTTTGCGCAAAGTAAGAATATCGGTAAACGTGTCGGGAGTGCAGCTAAAACATAGATCTATATATGACTGGGTTATGGCAACCCTTACCAAAACCGGGCTGTCACCTAACTCACTGATGCTAGAAATTACAGAATCAACGCTTATAAAAGCAGATTCTTTAATAATTAAAGAGCTTGAAAAATTACGTAAAGAGGGCATTACGATTGCCATTGATGATTTTGGTACTGGTTTTAGCTCTTTAAGTACCTTGGCTGATTTACCTATAGATGTGATTAAAATTGATCGCTCTTTTATTACTCAAGCAAATAAAAGTAAAAAGTACCTTGATATATTAAAAACTATTTGCGAACTCGGACAAAAGCTGGGGCTTAAAATAGTGGCCGAAGGTGTAGAAGAGCCAGCACAGTTTGAATTAGTAAAGCGTATAGGTGTGAGCTCTGTACAAGGCTATTTAGTAAGTAGGCCAGAGTCATCTGTTAATGTAGGTAATAAACTACTCAACAAAAATGTGAGCAATATGTCAGGCTCAGGAACCAGTGCCTGGGAAATAAGTAATTAGTAAATTGCATATTTTACAGCCGCACATAAAAATGCCACTTAACTTAAGTGGCATTTTTTGCTAAGTAATAGCATTCATTTAATTAAGTTTATAAATTAAACGTACGTGAAACGGCCAGTACTAGGCGCTCATCTGCGTAGTCGTAATCTAAGCTGGTGTTTTCAGCGGCAACTTCAATATTAAAACCTTCATAGCTAGTTTGGTATGCTAAGCGGTAATGGTTGTAAGATTTTTTTTCATTGCTATCCCACGCGTATTTTTTACCGTCTAATGAGTTCGAAATATCAAAACTTGCACGTAGCGCATGGTTAGGTGCTAACTCATATGTATGTGCTATTTGCGATATAACATGACTTGCACCACTGCCAAAGTAATCCCAGCTGTACCAAAAGTTAAGCTCTGTTTGGCCATAATCACTCGCATAGCCAAATTTAGTATAGGCTTCGCCATAATTACCATCACTATTATTGCCTTGGTAAGTGTAATAAGCAATACCGTAATCAGCACTAAAGCGTTCATTAAGCTGAATGTATCTACCTACATAAGCATCAAGTTCGAAATCAGTGTCATCACCAAAATCTACATTAGAGGCCCAAACACCTGCATATACACCGTTATCAAAAGCGTAATCAAGGCTTGCTTGAATTGCAGGGTCGTTATCTGTTTGCGTTACACCATTGAAAGTATAGTCAGAAGCGGCAGTAATGGTTGTTGACCAATTAGCCGCTGCAGTTGTAGATAAAAGTGTAAAAGGTAAAGCGATAAAAAGTTGTTTTAGTTTATTATTCATAATGTTTTTTCTAGCTCATATTTTCAATTTTGGTGTAATCAATTTTGTTTGCTTTTGGTGAGCCTATAATGTCGTTCACCGTTTTTAATTTGTTGTAGCCAATATAAGCAATACAAATAAAGAACAAGGCAATAACTAATGCGCCAACCCATTGAATTTGCAAAAACTCTAACTTAAATAGTAATGTTAACAACGACAAAGCAACAATATTCATGGTTAAGTATTTAAATTTACCTAAGCGTTTAACCGTCAAGTTTAAGTTATCTGTGTATAACCGGATAAGCGAATCAAGAGAGTTAATTACAAAAATAATACCAACAAATACCATGGCAAAGTTTTTAATACCTTCGGTAGGAATACCAGCTTCGTGGTAGTGATAAAGCACACTAAACCAGATAGCAATTGGAATTGATGGGAAAATCAACATCGCAGCTAATACTTGATACGTTCTTAATCCACCCACAAAGCGTGCAGTAAATTGACCTATCATAATGCTCCATGCAAACCACCAAAATAAATAAAACTCATGATAGTCATTCAGCGGTAAAACAAACTCATTAATATTGGCAAAATAAGTACCAATAGCGCCTAAGTTATTCGAAAAGGCAGACAATTCACTGTCACCAAATACAAATGCACCCGCCCACATAAAGGCAATGAGCGCTAAAAACATCCAAGTAGTAGAAATACTTAAAATACGTACATACTTAATGTCGGTACTCGAGTAGGCAGCAAACGATATTGCAGCCAACACAATTAAATAAAACACCGGAATAACACTTGAGCCATCGCCTAAATCGGGTAAGTACCAAGGTAAATTAGTCAGTAGTAGGTAAGCAGTAAATGCACAGGTGCCAATGATGACAACGTTATTAATAAACTTAACCCAAGGAATGTCGAAAAATTTAACTTTAGGTTCTATTACACAGAAATAAAAGCACGTAAGAAAGTAAAATCCCCAGATTAAAAACCCCCAATAGCCAAACTCAATAGCTAGCGGATTGGCAAATGCGTACTCTGGGCTTGCTTTTATGTCTGCATAACCGGCAAATTCGGTTAACGGAAACATAATAAGGCCAACATCTAGGCCTGAGGTAAATAATATGGCTATAAAGGTAAATGTTCTAACAGGCGTTACACCAACAACACGTACATTGCCCCATTTAAATAAAATAGCGATTACAGCTAATAAGGTGAAAATAATCCCAGCACTAAGCCAAATAGTCATTATCGCCCTCCCAAAATAAATAAAAGTAATTCATAAATACTCCGTTTATTGTTTTTTCTCGCGTTAACACAACATAACCAATTTATATCGTGAGCCACGGCGAGTCTCACAAAGGCTTAACTACCTAAGTAGTAAACCTTTGCTAGTGGCTTAATTTATATCTTGCTATTACGTTGTGTTGTTTGCCAGTCAGCGCTCATTGCTACTGGTGCATTGAGCTTCGCTAATGGCTTATTACCTAAAATAATATCAGCGGCTTTTTCGGCCACCATAATGGTAGGGCCGTTTAAGTTACCGTTTGGTATGGTTGGAAATATAGATGAGTCAACTACACGTAAACCTGCGATCCCATGTACTTGGGTGTCTGAATTAACGACTGCCAGTTCATCTTCACCCATTTTGCAAGAGCAAGAAGGGTGATAAGCGCTTTCAACCGTTTGACGGACAAAGGCATCTATTTCTGCATCGGTTTGAATATGCTTACCTGGCTGAATTTCTTCATCGCGATAATCATCAAAGGCACTTTGCTCAATAATTTCACGAGTTAGGCGTACACAGGCTCTAAAGCCTTCAATGTCATCTTGATGTTGTAGGTAATTAAACACAATTTTAGGTGGTTGCTCAGGATCAGCCGATGCAATAGTAACGCTGCCGCGGCTTTTTGGCTTGTTATGACCTACATGTACTTGAAAACCATGGCCGTCAAAGGCACTGCGTCCGTCGTAGCGCATTGCGGCAGGTAAAAAGTGGTATTGCAAATCTGGCCATTCAACTCCAGGCTTAGAGCGAATAAAAGCACATGATTCAAAGTGATTTGTAGCGCCCAGTCCCTTGCGGGTTAATAACCAACGTGCACCAATTAAACCTTTTGAAATTAACCCTAATTTACCGTTTAAGGTAATAGGTTGTTTGCACTTATATTGAAAGTAAAACTCAAGATGATCTTGTAAGTTTTGCCCTACACCGGGTAAATGGTGTTTTACCTCAATGCCTGCTTTTTTAAGCACTTCGCTATCGCCAATACCCGATAGCTGTAAAATATGTGGCGAGCCAATAGAGCCGGCGCTTAATATCACTTCTTTTGCAGCAACAGCGGTTTTAACTTCGCCATTTACTTTGTATTCAATACCAGTGGCTTTTTTGCCCTCTAAAACAACGCGCTGGGCAAGTGCACCGGTAACAATAGTTAAATTATTACGCGATTTAACTGGATCTAAGTATTCACGCGCGGCTGAGCTACGTACACCGTCTTTTACCGTCATGTGCATTGGCCCAAAGCCTTCTTGCTGCGAGGCATTGTAGTCGTTAGTGTGTGCGTAACCCGCTTCAATGCCCGCTTTAATAAAGGTGCTGTACAAAGGGTTTTTCATTTCGTTACCGTTATTAACGCCCAGCGGGCCTTTACCGCCACGGTACTTATTTTCACCTAAGTAAAAGCTTTCTGCTTTTTGAAAATACGGTAAACACGACTGATAATCCCAGCCGTTTGCGCCATTGTGTTGCCATTCGTCAAAGTCTTTTGCATGGCCGCGTACATACACCATGCCATTAATAGATGACGAACCACCGAGTACTTTACCGCGCGGACAATGCATTTCGCGGTTGTCTAAATGCGGCTCAGGTTGGGTATGAAACTGCCACGCGTACTTATCGCTATTCATTGGAATAGAAAGCGCGGTAGGCATTTTTATAAAAATGCTTTTATCACTGCCACCCGTTTCTAGTAGTAATACACGGGTGTTTTTATCGGCTGATAAGCGATTTGCTAACACGCAACCTGCAGAGCCTGCGCCCACAATAATATAGTCATACGAATTACTCATAATCAGTATCCTTTAAAATGGGCTTTCTATGTCGGCCATACCAACATAAACAGATTTAGTTTGGGTATAAGTATCGAGGGTTTCTATGCCGTTTTCGCGGCCAATGCCCGATTGCTTGTAACCACCAACTGGCATTTCTGCAGGTGAGTTACCATAAGCGTTAATCCAACAAATACCCGCTTGTAGTTGATGAATAACACGGTGTGCACGTTTAATGTCGCTAGTAAATACACCCGCAGCTAGACCAAGGTGAGTACCGTTTGCACGTTTAATCACATCGTCTTCGTCATCAAATACCAACACGCTCATTACTGGGCCAAATATTTCCTCTTTAACTATGCTCATGTCATCGTTGCAATCAATAAACACAGTAGGGGCAACAAAATAGCCGTTAGGTGCAGATGCAGGTGAAAGTGTTGTACCACCTGTTAGTAGCGTTGCGCCCTCTGCAATACCTTTATTAACGTAGCTCATTACTAAGTCTTGATGCTTTTTAGAAATTAGCGCGCCAAAGTTAGTATTTAAATCTTGAGGATCGCCGGCAATAATATTTTGTTCAGTACGGGTTTTAAGCTCATCAATAAATTGTTGATATACATTTTTATGAACATAAATACGGGTACAATTAGTACATACTTCGCCTTGAGTATAAAAGTTGCCTAACATTGCAGCACTTACTGCTTGTTCAATATTGGCATCATCAAATACAATTAATGGCGACTTACCACCAAGCTCCATGGTGACATCTTTTAAAGATCCCGCAGCGCTCGCAACTACCTTTTTACCTGTACCTACTTCGCCAGTAAACGACACTTTATCTATATCAGTATGCTGTGTTAGCCATTGGCCTACATCGCCTGCGCCTTGTACGACATTAAATACACCTGCGGGTACGCCAGCTTCTACAAAAATTTCAGCTAGCTTAATTGCGCCAAGTGGTGTTTCTTCCGATGGTTTAAAAATAAACGCATTACCAGCGGCAAGAGCAGGGCCCGATTTCCAACAGGCAATTTGTAGCGGGTAGTTCCACGCACCAATACCAGCGCAAATACCTAAAGGCTCTTTACGGGTATAGTAAAAGTCGCTGCCAACCATTTGTTGTTGGCCAACTTGTGCCGGTGCTAAACCAGCAAAGAATTCAATAACATCAGCGCCTGTTTCAATATCTACACAGTTTGCTTCTTGCATTGGTTTGCCGGTATCAAGTACCTCTACCAGCGCTAGCTCGTCATTGCGCTCGCGTAAAATTGCTACGGCCTTGAGTAAAATGCGACTGCGCTCAATAGGCGACATGGCCGACCACTGAGCAAAACCTTGCTTTGCACTTGCAATGGCAGCGTTTTGAATAAACTCGTCAGCAATTTCTACTGCATAAATAACTTCACCCGTAGCAGGGTTAGTTACATCAAATGTTTTGCCGCTTTTATTTGCAAGGAAATGGCCGTTAATAAAATTTTGATAGACAGGTGTTGTCACGCTAGGCTCCATATTGCTTGATGAGTGAATGCACATAACTTTTTGCTAGCTTTTCACTGTGATTAAACTGATGTTCGTTTGATTTACTAAGTACTGCTCGTAACCATAGGCCGTCGATCATGGCGGCGCTAAGTTCGGCGGCTTGTTTTGCTTGCTCAGCGGGCATTAATTGCTTAAATGAAAATGCTAAATTACTTTGCAAGCGTTTGCTGTTTACATTTTGTAGCCGGTGTAATTCGGCATCGTGCATTGATTGTGCCCAAAAGCTCAACCAAGTTCGTGTAGTATCTGAGCGCTGTTGCACAAGTGCAAAGTTGGCTTCAATAATAAACATTAAGCGCTGCGTCGCGTTGGTATTTGCTTCAAGTTTGCAAACAAGCTCCTGTTTTAAACTCGTAAGTAAATACCTCACCGTTGCTTCAATTAATCCCTGCTTACCACCAAAGTAATGACTAATTATGCCAGAGGATAATCCCGCATTTTTACTAATACTGTTAATAGTGGTTGCCTGTAAACCGCGCTGTGCAACCGACTCAATTGTTGCGTCAATTAGCTGCTGACGTCTTATAGGTTCCATTCCAACTTTAGGCATATTTATTATTAATTGACCGTTCAATAAACATAAGTTTAAGGTAATAGCTCTAACAATTCAAGGCGCAGGTAAATGATCGGATGCCAAAATGTAGATGAATCATTAACAAAAAAGGTAGTCTAGTATACGTAAATAATAAACATTGAATTTGTTTTATGTTGTTTAAAAACAAGAGTTTATGTATTATTTTGTAGTACAATAGGGTAGGGTTATTTTGGCTAAGAAATAAAATGTAAATAATTTCAAATAATATGCTTAGTACGGTAATCATTAGAGCACTAACGGTATGTGTTGCTGTTTATATAGCCAAAATTGCAATGGATATAATTATAACAACAGGCTGGTTTTATAAAGTTAATTGTAAATATAGCAAAGCAAGAAGGGCTAATATAGGTACAAAGCAGACGTATTGTTACAGCTTAATTTAAGGCGCTAATGTACCTTTGAACAAAAGAGGATAACGCCTAAGACGATTTCCAATGTAGTCATCGGCCATAATTTGTGCGCAAATTTCATCCACGTTATTACATGCTGCAAACACCCAGTCAAATCGCTCAATAGCGAGGAGAAAGCCTTTTTTTAAATGGGTTTGGGTACGGTAGTAAGCTAGGTTGTGGCGAATAATTTCGAGCTTGTGCGGGTTAGCTTCAAGCTCAATAATTACTTGCGTAATAAAGGAAGTATTGAGCTTGCTAGTGGCGCGTTTTTTAAGCCTGGGTGGCAGCATTAGGTTTCATTGGCAATATTGTGTAATTTTTTTAAAAAGTCATCTTTGTGTTTTTCATGTTCGTAATCAAGATGATACGTATTATGAAACCCAAAACGCAGTTCTACGCCGCTGCCTTGTAAATAAATGGTATAACCGTCTGCGTCTGAATACGCGGTAACACCTTGATAATGCTTACCATCATCCTGCATTTCGCCGCGTTGTATTATGCGTTCATACACAGCTAAAATTTGCTTGTTGTCGATTTCATTTTTCATTAATTAATCCTTAACTTTGCAAGTATATACGTTTTAGATATGTGGTCCGATCATCTTAAAAACAATGGTTAAAAAATGATGATATTACTTTGTAATTTGGTTATTTTAAATTATGCTCACAATTCATTATTTGTTGAGCTTACACCATGATAGACAAGGCGTTACTACTTAAAACTCGTGAATTATCAGATCAATTAGTTGCCCTGCAAACACCTATAAGAATACTGGATGCGATTAATTGGGATAAACAAATTAAAGAAGAATTTTTTAGACAAAAATGTCAAAAAAATCCAGTTATCGATCGTGCTTATTATCAGCAGCGCGATTTAGGATTTGTGCCCAGCGAACTACGCCAAGCGTTTTCTACTTTGCAGCGTAACATTATTAACCAGTTAGGACAGCTAAACCCAATAGCTCAATATATGGGAAAAATGTGCAGCGAGTATAAAACCGTATTAAGCATGCTGGAATATCGAGGAACGCCTGAATTTCATGACCTATCAGTAGAGCTATTTGGGCACCCTAAAGATTTGTTTCATGCTGGTGAGCCTTCACTTACTGAGCTGGCAAACATGTTAGAGCGGCCGCTTAAAAACTTATTAATTGCCGATATACTGCCAGACGATCCTAAAAATATA
Source organism: Pseudoalteromonas sp. 20-MNA-CIBAN-0454 (assembly GCF_040308685.1). Classification (NCBI taxonomy): domain Bacteria; kingdom Pseudomonadati; phylum Pseudomonadota; class Gammaproteobacteria; order Alteromonadales; family Pseudoalteromonadaceae; genus Pseudoalteromonas; species Pseudoalteromonas sp. 20-MNA-CIBAN-0454. The sequence continues at coordinate 62,958 of NZ_JBEOOB010000010.1, forward strand.
GCAGCAAGCGATGCTGTGCGTATTTTATCTGAGCAAGTTAATGCCAGTATGGTAGGGATCAACGTAGAGGTAATACTAAGCGATGGCATAGTGAGCGATGCAGCAGCTGGGGCTAATAACATTAAGCTAAATAAAGATGTGAAGTTTTCGCAGCGTGAACTCGATATTCTAGAAGTGCACGAAGGCTGGATACATGTAGGCACGACGCAAAATGGCCTAGCGCAACCTTACTTAACCTGTTTAAGTAAAGGCACGCCAAGCTCAACAGTGACCCAAGAGGGCCTTGCGGTATTAACCGAAATTATTACCTTAAAATCAACACCACGGCGCTTATCTAAATTAGTTAACCGTATTCAAGCGGTGACCAAGGTAATTGATGGTGCTGAATTTGTTGATATTTACCGCGATTATGTAGCGCAAGGGTTATCGCAAGATGAAAGCTATACTTTAGCTCAGCGTGTATTTAGGGGCAGTACCCCCACAGGTTTGCCGTTTACTAAAGACATTGCCTACATTAAAGGCTTTGTTTTGGTGTACAACTTAATTCGGGTTGCCATACAACTGGGCAGAATCGATCAACTGCCTTTATTACTGGTTGGAAAAATATCGATTGATGACTTTAGGCTGATTACGCAACTGCATAGTTTAGGAGTAATCGAATCGCCTAAGTTTGTACCTCCACACTTTAAAGACTTACGCGGTTTAGCAACTTGGCTCAGCTTTGGGCGCTTTATTGGAGACTTGTCGTTTGAACAATTAGAAAACGATTATAAGCCGCTGTTTTTATAATAACTACTGGGAGCTTTTCTCCCTTAAAGCAAAAAAAACGCAGTTGGAATGAGCAACTGCGTTTAAGTATATAGTTACAAGCCAACGTAACTATAGTTGAGGAAAGTTTGCTAGTAATTAGCCAGGTAAAACTTGGCTGTATAGTTGCTGATTTGCCTTGCTACAAACTAGGTTTGTAATCTACTCAGATTGATTATAATCAAGAAGCAGCGAAATAATAAAACGTGTTTTTAATGTGTGTAATAGTTAATTTTAAATAGCTTGGAATTAATTTAAGTTAATATAAAACAGTAGTTTGGGTTATTAATTTAAATCATCTTATCGATAAGTGAAATTTATCGAAAGCGCCATTACGTTAGTAAACCTCTTTACCAGAGCTCCGGTTAAATAAGCATAAAAAAAGCCCTTTACGGGCTTTTTAAAGAGTGACTAAATGCAGGCTAGTTAGCGCGCATTGGTACTTTCAAAAATTTTATCGGCAGAGGCTGCTACAAACCCGGTGTAAAGCTCGCCATCGGCTTTAGGGTAGCGAATAGCAAACTCATAAAAACAGCTAGGAATGCTCATTTCACCATCGCTAAAGCTTACTGAGTACTCATCAGCAAGGGTCGACGATTGCTCAAGTAATACCTCTGGCGAGCCTTTTACTTCGCCGCCTGAGCTATTAAGTGTAAAGCCTGCATCTTTTAGCGCTTGGTTAACATCTTCAATGTTATCAAATTTATCAAGGGTATTAATATTTACCGTAAAGTGATTAGCTCGGTAACCCCATGCCGACATCCACGCTGCGTATTCGCTCTCGGCAAGAAGTTGCTTATAAGTGTCTGTACTTACTTGCCAGTGCGTGCCTGAGTATAAAAAGTTATCGGCGGTCACTGCGTCCTCGTCAATTTGACTCACCATATCATTTACAATTGCTTGTAACTCAGCAGAGCATTTATCTACCAACAACTCAGAAATAAATACTTTTGGCTGTGTTAAATCACTATGCTCGTAGTGCTTTGCGTATAGTTTTTTAGCTTCAAAGTGATACTCACCACATTCTTTATAACCCAAAGCTAAAAAGTGTGCTGCCAGCTTTTCTAAGCCCACTTTTTCAATGTTAAAGGTACGCAGAGCAATATGATCGTTAATAATGTCATCTTTTTGCGTTGAACCTAATAGATCATGAATTTTGTCTGCCGATGGCGTTACGTTTAAGTAATTTTGCCATAGGTTATCAAATAATGTATTTACATCAGTATGCATTTTAAATCCTTAAATTTTGTTATATACCTTAACGCGAGTTAAGTTGTATTTATTCAATTATTAAGCCCGGCGCGAGGGTTTGCGGTAAAGTTACTTTATCTGATTCAACAGAAGCTACCGGGTAGGCGCAATAATCGGCAGCGTAATAGGCGCTTGCTCTGTGATTACCACTGGCGCCAATGCCACCAAATGGTGCAGCGCTAGACGCACCGGTAATGGGGCGATTCCAGTTAACAATACCAGCACGAATACGCTTTAAAAAGTGGTTATAATCGTTTTCACTATCGGCGAGTAAGCCGGCAGATAAACCAAAGCTGGTGTTATTTGCTTCATTAATGGCGCTGTCAAAATCGCTGTAGCGATATATTTTAATTAATGGCCCAAAATGCTCTTCATCTGGCATATCATTAACATTAGTCACATCGATAATACCTGGGCTGACAAAACCAGTACCTGGTTTTAATTGCTTAAGTTCAACTAAAATCTCAGCGCCTTTAGCGACAAGTTCATTTTGCGCAGCCACCATACCTAATGCTGCTTTTTCGCTGATCATAGCACCCATAAATGGCTGCTCTGTTGCAAAGCTGTCATCAACTACAATATTTTTAGTGGCGCTAATAAGCTTAGCTAGAATGGCATCGCCATTACTCGAGTTTTCAATAAATACACGGCGTGCACAGGTACAGCGTTGGCCAGAAGTAATAAAGCCCGACTGAATAATGTCGTGTACTGCGGCGCTAACATCGTTTACGTCTTTAATTATAAGCGGGTTATTGCCGCCCATTTCAAGCGCTAAAATTTTACCCGGGTGGCCAGCAAACTGTTTATGTAATAAATGACCTGTATTAGAACTACCGGTAAAAAATAAGCCATCTATATATTGGTGAGCGGCCAATGCCTTACCTGTTTCAATTTCGCCTTGTACTAGGTTAATTACACCAGCAGGTAAGCCCGCCTTTAACCACAGCGATAAAGTAAATTGTGCTACATGAGGAGTAAGCTCTGAGGGTTTAAATACCACAGTGTTACCCGCTAAAATAGCGGGCACAATATGCCCGTTAGGCAAGTGCCCAGGGAAGTTATAAGGGCCAAAAATAGCCACTACACCGTGCGGCTTATGCCTAATAAATGCTTTAGCACCTGGCATTGGGTTTTCTGTGGTACCGGTACGCTCATTATATGCTTTTACCGAAATAGCGACTTTACCTGTCATTGCGCCTACTTCAGTACGGGTTTCCCATAAAGGCTTCCCGGTTTCTTGGGCAATAATAACGGCAAACTCTTCGCTGTGTTCTTTTAGTTGTGCAGCAAAGTTCTCTAGTATGGTAATGCGCTGCTCAAGCGGGGTATCAGCCCACTGTAACTGCGCTGCTCTTGCGGCTTTTATTGCGCTATTTACTTGCTCAGCACTGGCGCCATTACCTTGCCAAATTGTTTCGCCATTGCTTGGATTAATTGAGGCAAATGCTGGGCCTTGGCCTGCTTGCCATTGGTTATTTATAAGTTGTGTATTCATATATATTTACAGACGAAAGAATCGTGCTGCATCTCCTTGGCTTAACTTAAGTGCATCAGCCACTGCTTGGCTAATGATTAACGTATGCTTTGCATGATTATAATGCGCGTGTTTAGTAAATGTAGCTCTAAAGTCACTCACACCATGATTACAAATAGCGAGCGTGTCGGAACTGTTTTGTGTTATATGTTCAAGTTCACCTATGGTAATAGGGCACACTTGAGACTCGCGAATACTGCGAATATTACCTAGCTTAGCTTCTACAGTGGGGCCGGCATCAAATAAGTCAACATAGCCGCGATGTTCAAAACCTTCTTTTTCGAGAAGTTTAAGCGCGGGTTTGGTTTTTTCATGAACATGACCGATCACAGCTTGGGCTTTTTTACTCAGTAAATTTACGTAAATAGGGTACTTAGGCATGAGCTCGCTAATAAATACCTTGTCGCCTAAACCGACTAAATGATCTGCTTGTGGAAACTCAATACTAAAAAAGTGCTCTTGTAGCCATTGCCAAAATGGCGAATGGCCGTGCTCGTCGCTTACACCGCGCATTTCGGCAATGACGGTATCGGCAAAGCGTTCACTGTGCTGCGCCATAAACAAAAAGCGCGAGCGCGATAAAAAGCGCCCAGTTAAGCCTGTACGGCTGTCTTCACGTAAAAACAAAGTGCATATTTCAGAGCAACCCGTGTAGTCGTTACACATGCTCAAAATATCAACAGTGTTGTATACATTTAATGTAGGCGAGTGATGCACTGTTTTACCTAAGTGATAATGATATAGCGGCACAGTTAAGCCTACAGCGGCTTCTATTGCGGTTGTGCCAATCACTTTACCTGTTTCACTGTCTTCTAAAACAAATAAATAGCTCTCGTCCAATGGTTTATTAATGTTTTTAGCAAAGCTTTTTTCAGCGCGGTCAATTTTTTCTTTTAGCTGGGTGTCATCTACGGGCAAAGAGGTAAACCCATGCCCAGACTCTATTGCTATTTGCTTAAGCGCATCAAAGTCGTTGGCTGTAATAGGACGTAATACTTGCATTAATTACTTGCTCCAATAGCACGCCCAAAGGCGTGCTGGTTTACTATTATTAACCGTTAACTACATCGCTTACGGCTTTATCAAAGCGCTCTAGGCCTTCTTTAATATCTTCTAACGGAATAACTAAAGACGGAGTAAAACGAATAACATCCGCACCGGCTACTAAGTTCATTAAACCATTGTTAGCACTGGCTATTAAAAAGTCGCGTGCACGCCCAGCAAACTTGTCGTTTAGTGCAGCACCAATTAATAAACCTTTACCGCGAATTTCACTAAATACATTATATTTTTCGTTAATCGCATTTAGGCCATCACGAAACAGCTGTTCGCGCTCTTTTACGCCGCTAAGTACTTTTGGGGTATTTACTGTATCAAAAGCGGCTTCGGCTACGGCGCAGGCTAATGGATTTCCACCGTATGTAGAGCCATGTGTGCCAACTTTTAAATGCGCTGCTATTGCCGTGGTGGTGATCATGGCACCGATAGGAAAGCCTCCACCTAACGCTTTTGCTGTAGTTAAAATATCAGGTACTACGTTTAAGCCCTGATACGCGTATAAATCGCCAGTACGGCCAACACCCGTTTGCACTTCATCAAAAATAAGCAGCGCGTTGTGCTTAGTACATAGCTCGCGTACTTTGTGTGCAAAATCGTCAGTGGGTGAAATAATACCGCCTTCACCTTGTAGTGGCTCCATCATTACCGCACAGGTTTTATCGCTAATAAGGGCTTCAAATGCGCTAATGTCGTTAAAATCGCAATGCACAATATCGGCAGGCTTAGGGCCAAAACCATCTGAATAAGCTGCTTGACCACCAACCGTTACGGTAAAAAAGGTACGACCGTGGAAGCCTTTATTAAAAGCAATAATTTGCGTTTTTTCAGCACCGTGTACGTCTAGGGCAAAACGACGCGCTAATTTTAGCGCTGCTTCGTTAGCTTCGGCACCCGAGTTGGCAAAGTACACTTTTTCAGCAAATGTAGCATCAACCATTTTTTTAGCTAAACGCAAAGCAGGCTCATTAGTCATTACGTTTGATAAATGCCAAATTTTTTCACCTTGCTCTTTTAGTGCATTAACTAAAGCCGGATGACAATGTCCTAAACAGTTAACCGCAATACCACCGGCAAAATCAATAAACTCGTTATTATCTTGATCCCATACACGCGAACCTACGCCGCGTACCGGAATAACTGCTGAAGGATTGTAGTTTGGCACCATTACATCGTTAAATAAGTCTCTAGTTACTTGCATTTTTACACCTAAATTATGTGGCTACTTAAAAAAGTGTTGCTAAAACAAAGAAGAACTTAGCCTGTATTCTTCAGTAAACACTGTGTTTTTTGTTATAAGTGTCATTATCGAAGGTTGTGAATGAAATTTGCAGTGCTATTTTGTGAAAAATGATTAGAATAAAAGTCAAATTAACGAAGGGTTTGTGCATTATGATAACTCCACAAGACGAAAAGCTATTATCTATTTTAAAAACCAATGCCAGAGCGAGTATTTCAGATTTAGCTAGGCACCTTAATTTATCACGCTCAACTGTACAAAGCCGCATGTTAAAGCTAGAGGAAAGTGGCGTAATTAAAGGTTATAGCGTTGATTACGGCGATGACTTTTTAAATAGTATGGTAGCCGCTCATGTGTCTATTAAAGTAAGGCAAAAACTGACGACAAAAACCAATTTAGAGCTAAAGCAAATTAATGCTATATCGCAGCTTTATGCTATTAGTGGCGAGTTTGACTTAATTGCAGTTGTGCAAGCACAAAACTTAGAACAACTTAGCCACTTACTCGATGATATTGGCAACTTAGATGGTGTAGAACGCACTACTTCATCTGTTATTTTAGAAACCAAATTTAAACGTTAGGTTTGTTGTATAAAAATGTAAACAGGTAGCGATTACGCATTGATATAGCAAGCAATTTATAATAAAGTTATTGCATAGAGTACAAGCTCTAATGTCATGAAAGTGGATACTATTAGCTTGTACTTTGTAAACAAGGACTGTTTAAATAAACTTAGGAAAGTTGAATTTTACTCTCCCTTTTTAATTCAATTAATAGCAATCAATTTACAGTACATTGGGTAGTTTATTTCATTAGCCGCACTGCCAAGGAATCAGCAATCTGCTGACATAATAAGGACAAATTGTGAAAGTTATTATAACCATCATTGTTTTATTAATAATAACGAGTGGCTATTACCTTAGTGTTCATGCCGCCATTTTTAATGCGAACAAAACTATTGAAGTTAAAGAGTATAGCGATTTATTTTATAAACTAGGCTCAGATTCGGCCCCAGACTCAGTGAGCATAGATGAAATTATTGCTGGAGCTTCACAATTTGCACTTTCAATGTGCGATGATGCAGTTTATCAGCAGGTTTTAGGGAAAACGGTTGACTCTTGCAAACTCAAGTTTCATCAATCAAAAGCAAAATGCGCACAGTTTTTAACGGCGCATAACGCAGCATTTTACGATAAAAAAACACCGGTTAGCTTAGTCGCAGAAAAGTTTATTGACTGCGTAAGTTCGTAATATTTTAATTACTTATCTTTTGCTCGGGTAAATGCGTTAAACTTGTCACTAATAATTTAGTGGCTTTCTCGTCATTTAAATAGCTCTCTTAATCAATGGTATTGGTATTAATCTTGATAAAGTGCACTTCATTGCAGCTTATATTTCTTAATTTGCTAAAATAAGTTTATTAAAGAGAGAATGATTAATTTACCCACTATTTAGTGGTAGCAAAAGGTAATTAGCAATGATGAACACCAAAGTATATAAAGCAGTACACGACTTAGCTGAAGAGCTAATGGCGGCTGCAAATAAAAACGATACAAAAAAATTCGAGTCACTTTACGCGCAGCTTAAAGCAATTTGTATTGAAAACGAAAACACCAGCAAAGATCACCCCGTACAATGGGAAACGCTGGCTGATTTTACCGAAGAGTTAGAAGAAGCAATTGAAGGCTACGAAAAAGCCTTAAAAAAATCGATAGCCATTAACTCTAAAGATCATATGTCGTCGGTTGCATTCTCTATGGCAACTTTGCAGCTAGAATTAGGCCAAAAAGAGGCTGCAATTAAAAACCTTCAAGATGCTAAAATCAGCGCTAATAAAATTTCGGATAAAGAGCTTAAAGCAGAAATACATGACCTTCTAGAGTCGCTGGTAGAAGAAGAAGGCTAGAGCCTTTTTTATTGATATTTATTTTGCTGAGCTACCTAAGCTCAGCACTTTAAAGTAATACATTAAGCACCATTAGTTATTATGGTTTTAAAGGGGCTTTTCTAATGATTTGCTTTTTGGCTTCGTCGAGTTTTATAACATAGGCATTACCGCCGATACCTTTAAATTCTTCATCGGTAAATACTATGGTGTTGTCGTCGTAAAAAGTAACCGCTTCTTTTTGGGTAACAATGCCTAGGTCTATTCGCGACACGTCACCCGAGAAAAACTTATCCCCTTTAAAATTCTCAAATAACCAAAGGCTAGTTGAGTCTAATAACACTAGTTTTTTCCGATCAGGGCTCAGTGCAGCAGAGGTTATCCAGCAGAGCTTTTCCATGGTGGTACAGGTTTTAAATGAGTCGATTAGTTCTGCGTTAAAATTAGCCGCATGATCACCCACTTTATATACATTTGTAATGCCATCAAAGGGTTCAGTACGATTTTTGGTAAATAAATATAAGTGTCTACCTAATGCTACAAACGCCTCTAAGTCATAATTGCGGTTATCTGGAGCAACCGGTGTACCGTCTAACTCGGGGTAGGTAAACTTAATTATTTCAGCTTCGGTGGTATCGGTTTTAATATCAATGGGGTTTTCTATTTTATAAATAGTAAGCCAGCGGCGCTCATTGGTGTTATTACCAAAATCACCTAAAAAAAAGTGACCAAATTTATTTTGGGTCATATCTTCCCAATCTATATTTTTAGCGTTAGTCACTAATATTTCTTTAGCAATTGAGCCATCATCATTGAGTCGGTAAAGTTTAGGCTCGTCGCCGCTATCGTTAATAGCCCATAAGCGTTTATGCTTATCATACTCAATACCAGATACTTCTTTGAGCCTAGGGTCAACAGAAATCATTTTTTTGCTATACAAGGTATAAATAGCAGAGCCTATATATGTGGCACTAAAAATAAACAGAGCAGCAATAGAAAGTAGAATGCTTTTTTTCAACATCAAATTAATATATTTCAGAATGTTAATTAATATATCGTTATTATCGCTGATGGTAGAAGAGAACTAAAGACTTATCTTGTAGCGTTTATTAACGGTTGCTTAAAATTGCATGTATTTTAAACTAAATAGGTTAATTAACATGATTTTGTCGAAGAAAAGTGACAATTATTGCTGATTACGCTATTAATAGCTAAGTACTGTATAAAAACTAAGAAGTAGGTAATGTGTCTGTATTTGTTGCAAGGCAAGCAATATTAAATCGTCGCCAGAATGTGGTTGCTTATGAGCTATTATTTCGTGATAGTGATAAAAACTATTTTCCAGAAATATCTGATGGCCAAGCAACGGCAAGGTTGATCATGGAAAATCAGCTTAACTTAGGAACCCGTCATATAACGTCAGGTAAAAAAGCGCTGATTAATATAGGCCCAGAGTCGTTAAAGCTCGATTTATGTGCATTTTTACCCTGTAAAGATGTGGTGATTGAGTTACTCGAAACCATAGAGCCCACAGACGATAATTATGAGTTATGCCGTGATTTATTTCATAGTAATTATAAACTAGCGTTAGATGATTTTGTGTACACCCCACAGTGGGAGCGATTTTTAAAGCTGGTAAATCTGATTAAGTTTGATATACGCCAAACCCCATTACCTGAAATTGCCCAGGTTGTTAAAAAACTAAAAAAACATAAAAGAATAAAAATACTTGCCGAAAAAATAGAAACGCCCGAGGAGTTTGAACTTGCCTATAAAATGGGCTTTGATTACTTTCAAGGTTATTATTTTGCAAAGCCAACCATGCTTAAACAAAACGATATTGACTATAATTACGCGCTAGTAATTGCAATTTATGCAGAAGTTATGAAACCCAATCCAGATATAAGCGTAATTTCTGGTTTATTTGAGCTTGATGCTGCGCTGGCATACAAACTATTACGCTTAATTAATAGTGGTGTGTTTCCTATTAAAAGCCAAATATCTTCCCTTAAACAAGCATTAGTATACTTAGGTCAGGAACGGTTAAAAAAGTTTGTAAGTTTGATTGTGACCGCTCATACCGCTAAGTCTAAGCCTGCCGAGTTAATGCAAATATGCGTAGTTCGTGCTCGCTTTTGCGAACTAATTGCCGCGCAAATAAGTAAACAGCAAAAAGGTGAAGCTTTTTTAACCGGGCTATTTTCGTTACTCGATGCCATATTAGATCAACCTATGAGTTTATTAGTTAATAAACTACCATTTCCAGATGACATTAAAGCAGCATTACAAGGCGAAAAAAACACCTTGCATTATATTCTTGAAACCGTAAAAGCATATGAATCAGGAAGCTGGTGGACATTAGAGCAAGCCGTTTTATTAATAAATATAGATAGCAAATTACTACCTAACATTTATAAGCAAGCGGTAAACTGGGCCGATAGCTATAAAAATACCACGTAATGGAATAGGTAATGCGTAATTATAATTTAGACTTCATTCGTGGTATTGCCGTACTTGGCTTGGTGTTTATGAATATATACACCTTTGGAGTATTTGAACTCGGTTATACGCCCCTAACAACCCCACCAAGCAGTGATAGCCTGATTCAAACATTAAACCTAATATTTATAGAGGGGCGTTTTAGGAGCATATTTAGCATACTGTTTGGGGCGGCTTTATACATACAATGGCAACGCTATAACTTGGTTTTACCACTTAAAAGCCGCCTATATTGGTTACTAGTTTTTGGTTTATTACATGGTTTTTTACTTTGGGCCGGCGATATTTTGTTTTTGTATGGGGTGTCGGGGTTGCTTGCTATAAGGTACTTAAGCAGTACCAATGAGCAACTTTTAAAGCACGCCTATGGGTTTATTCTACTCTCGGGTTTGGCAACCGCTTTAGTTATGTATAGCGTACCAGAGACATTAATATACCGTGATTCGCCAGAGTTTAATGCTTTGTATAGCCAATACTTTCAATCATATGGCGATCACTTGTTATCTAACATAACTATGAACGCCTTAATGGTGTTTATGGTGCCTATACTTACCATGTGGGTAACGACAGCGCTAATGTTATTAGGTATATATCTGTATAAGCAACAGGTGTTTGCTAGTGGCTTATCGGCAAAGCAACTCATTTTAGTAATTAGTAGTGCGCTACTATTTACCAGTTTACGGCTAACTACAGAGCAATATAGCAGTGGTGTATTTTATGCGCTGCAAGAATTAATTAACAGTGTGGCAGCATTATGTATGGCGGTTATTTATATTCACATTGCAGTTAAGTTGTGTAGTAACAATGCGAACACAGGAAAATTAATTCAACAAGTAGGGCGTTTAGCATTTAGTTTATATATAAGCCAAACGTTAATGCAACTTGTGTTGTTTAAAGTGTTTTTTAAGCAGTGGGCGCTCAGTTTTAATCGTATTGACTATTGTTTAGTTGCTACCTTACTAATCGTTATTCAGCTTATTATTACCGCCATTTATAGCCGTTATTTTCAACAAGGCCCTTTAGAATACATATGGCGAAAATTAACTTACGCAAAAATCACTGCTTAAACGGCTACAAAGGTTAAATTAAGGGCGAAAAATTATTGTGGGTGGTTTAAACTAGCAGCCTTTAAAATTAAGGTGAATTGCTTCCATGACAGACTTAAAACGATTAAATAAATTTATTAGCGATACTGGCTTTTGTTCGCGACGCGAGGCTGATAAATATATTGAAGACGGTCGTGTTACTGTTAATGGTATTCGCCCGGAAATGGGCGTAAAAGTTTCATCTACTGATGTTGTATTGGTAGATGGCAAAACACTTAAAGCAATCCCTAAACGCGTTTATATTGCCTATAACAAACCCGTTGGTATTACCTGTACTACAGAGCGAAAAATTCAAAGTAATATTGTTAAAGCAGTTAATTACCCCGATAGGATCTTTCCAATAGGGCGCTTAGATCGCCCATCTGAAGGGCTAATATTTTTAACTAACGAAGGCGACATTGTTAATAAAATTTTGCGCGCTGGCAATAATCACGAAAAAGAATATGTAGTTACTGTAGATAAACCATTAAACCGTCAGTTTGTAGCTAAAATGGGTAATGGTGTGCCCATACTCGATACCATCACTAAAAAATGTAAAGTAATCCAAACCGGTGCGCAGCAGTTTACTATTATTTTAACCCAAGGGTTAAATCGTCAAATACGTAGAATGTGTGAATATTTAGGTTACGAAGTGGTCACACTCAAACGCGTACGTATTATGAATGTGACGCTTAAAGGTTTAAAAGTAGGGCAATGGCGTCACTTAACTGAACAAGAAATGGCGATTATAAACAACTCTATTTCTGACTCAGGAAAAACCCAAGAACATTCAGTATACGATGAAGCAAACGCTTTACAGCAACAAAGCCCGCAAGCTGTAGCTAAGCCGCAAAAAACAAGTGATAAAAAACGTGATTTTCAGGGCGAAAACCCTAAACGTTTTAATCAAGGTGAGCGCACTGAAGAACGTAAAAAAGAGCGTAGTAAAACGCCTTATCAAAAGCGCTCAACCACTTATGTTAGTAAACCTAAAAGTATAAAAGCAAATAAATCATCCGACTCAAAAGGAATATTGAGCCTTAAAAAATAAAGCGATATAACATTAGGTACGGTACAACAACTTAATTAACCTGCGATTTTAATAATTTATTATCAAAATCGCTATTTGTTGCTATGTATATATTCTATAAGTTTATCCAGAGGCATAGGTTTACAGTAATAAAAGCCTTGTATTCTAATGTTATTAAACTTAGATAAATAACCGATCAGCTCAGGACTTTCTACACCCTCTACTACCACTGTTTTATTTAACTGCGTGCAAATATTAATAATGCCTTCTAGCAATGCTCTTTTTTGCCCAGCTAATTCGGCGCCAATGGTAAATTCACGATCTATTTTTATTATATTTGCCGGCTGACGCGATAAATAAGACAAGCTTGAGTAACCCGTCCCAAAGTCATCAATTGCTACATTAAAACCTTTATTCATCAGTGCCTTAAGCACTTCTTCAATAGCGCCTTTTTCTGACATAATCATTTCGGTCACTTCGATGGTGAGCAACTTAGGCAGTATGTTTTTTTCAGACGTTAACTTATAAAGCTTTTCGGTAAAGTTTCGCTGTTGTATTTGTTGCGGTGAAAAGTTAACCGCAACACAAATATTTTGTAATTCAGCTATGGTACTCATATCGTTTAGCACTTGAGTGAGGACTTGTTCGCCCACTTGTAATATTTGCCCTGTTTGTTCAGCAATAGGAATAAAAACAGCAGGAGAAATATAACTGCCATTATTTTTCCAGCGAACTAAAGCTTCTAAAGCAACAATACATTGAGTAGTTAAGTTATAAATGGGTTGATAATAAACCTCTAATGCCTCATTTTTAATCGCTTTTTGTAGCTCACTTCTAATTGTAACCATAAAATTATGGCTCTCATCCATAAGCTTATGGTAAAAACAAAATTGATTGCCGCCTAAAGCTTTAGCGTTATCCATTGCTATATCAGCTTGTTGTAGTAGTAATGCAGGGCTAATGACCTCTCCATCAGACATGGCTATGCCAACACTCACAGTAAGGTGGATATCAACTTCATCTAAGTTATATATATCGGCTAGCGATTTTATTACGAGTGTAATTTCATCCGATAGCTGCTGCTTAGATATATTACAGTAATGCAATACAAACTCATCATTGCCAAAACGCGCTATGGAATCCGCTGCAACTGCATTTTTTTTAAGCCTTTTAGCGACTAATTGCAAAACCATGTCACCTAATTTATGGCCCAAACTATTGTTTACCGCGCTAAAGCCATCTAAATTAAAAAACACCATCGCGCAATTTACATCCACACAGTTAACCTGCTTAGCCTCTATTTCTGCATTTAATGCATCACGGCGTAGCAGGCCGGTTAACTCGTCGTATTTAGCCATTTTATGTAACACAATAGACTGTTGTCTGAGCAAAAAAGTAGAGTCAATGGCTAAGATCAAAATATAAATAAACGCAAAAGTAAGCCATATTATCATTTGCTCAATTTGTGCCGCTTCTTTAAGCTTTGAATAGTCTTTAATAAAGCTATAAACGTTGTGCTTAATTACCTCTCTTACAACAATTTCGTTAACTATATAATGCTTGCTATAACGGCTTAATAAGCTATTTAAGTCTTGAACATTTTTTTGGTTTTTGTCGATTGCGAAATAAATTTTAGGTGTTAACTCAATAAAAGTATCAAACGAGCTGAGATAATCTATGTATCTGTTTTCAATTAACAAGTTTAAATTTAACAGTGCCAGCACTTGGTATTTTTTACCATTGCTTGCCGTTATTGGAATTGAGAACATAATTATGGGCGTGTCTGTGTCTAATGTTGCTGAGTTAGCCGCAAATCTAACTTCATTTTTAGCGGCTTTTAACCAGTTAGTAATAGGGCTGGTTGCAATTAATCCGTCATTAGTAAATTGCTTAGAATACGTTGTGCCGCTTATGTAATTCAAGTCTTCATCGAGAAGAAGCATACTGCTAATAACTTCAAAGTCTTGGGTATAAATTTTTAAGTCTATATTAGCCATTTTTATAAAGTCGTCGGCATTCACTGCTTCTAAACGTGTTTTTATGCGAGTAAGTGATGTGATATGACTTTCGAGGTTTTTATTGAGTATAGTTTCAACAAATTTAATTTTATTTTGTGCATCTACAGCTACATTAGTTACCGTTTTAACCGCGGTAACTTGCCAAAGTGTTATGCCAATAAAAATAGCAAAAAACGTAATTACTTTAGCGGTTATAGAACCTTTAACGGTAGTAATTGGGTTTTTAATTTTTATAATTAAAGCTAAAAAAAACACAAATACCATTACAGCACTAAAAGATGAGATAAAAGGGTTATGGCTGTCCCAAAACCAGCTACTGCTATCATGTCGCCACAAACTTAGCTCAAAGTTAATAAACAATATAGCGCCGGTAATGAGTAATATAGGTATGAGATATTTAATTTTTTTTGTAGGTAAAACCTTAGGTAAAAAAGCCAATAAAATAGCTAAGCCTAACGCAGTCAAAGAAAGTTGCAGAGAAATAACCGGCATTAAGCTTTGCGTAACAACAACACTTTCTAAAGCCCCCAAAAATGCAACAACAAGAAAAAATTGGATAAAACCTAAATACAATATACTTGCTGCTGATTGAGTTAGGGATAGTCTCATTATTTTCTCATGTCCTTAAAATGATTAACCTTAAAGTTACATTAGCATTATTAAAACAAAATACCAGATATTTAAAATGTTTGTATGTATATAAAATATAAGAAAAACGATGTTTTTGAGCGGTATAATCACAATGGTACTTTATTACTAAGAGTAGGCAGTTATAAGGCAGGTATAAAGTGGTATATAAAATAAACGCAGCTTTAGCTGCGTTTATTAATTTACTAAAAGCTTATTTGCTTTATTTAATTCTAGTTTTAAGTGGCTGATATTCAATTTTATATATAATGGTATAAAGCACAGGCACTACAATTAAAGTTAATATGGTAGCAAAACCTAAGCCAAACATAATGGTAACCGCCATTGATTGAAAAAACACATCAAATAATAGTGGGATCATCCCCAATATAGTGGTTATTGCTGCCATAGCAACAGGGCGTACACGGCTTACTCCTGAATCAAATACCGCCTGGTATGGCGCTTTACCTTCAGTTAATTCAAGATTTATTTGATCCACTAATACTATGCCATTTTTTATTAACATACCGCTTAAGCTTAGTAATCCTAATAATGCCATAAAGCTAAACGGCGCATTCATGACCAATAGCCCAGCGCTTACCCCAATAATTGCCAGTGGTACAGTAGCCCAAATAACTAAAGGCTGCTTAACAGAGTTAAACAGCAATACTGTAATTGCAAACATAGCTAAGTAACCAATCGGCAATGAGCCAAAGATAGCTTTTTTAGCTTTACTCGATGACTCGTATTCGCCACCCCATTGCATTTCGTAACCGCGTGGCAGCTCAATGTTTTCGATATCGGTGCGAATGCGTGCAAATAGTTTAGCCGGCGTTTCGTCACTTAGTACATCATGGTCAGCCATAACGGTAATAGTGCGCTTACGATCGCGGCGCATAATCAAGCTGTCTTCCCATTCAACTACAAACTCATCAACAACTTGAGTAACCGGTATAAACACCCCCAATACTGGGCTGAAAATTTGTAGGTCGTGTACACTTTCTACGTTTAAGCGCTCGTTAGCAGGAGAGCGCGCAATAATAGGCAGTAATTGGGTGCCATCACGATATAAACCCACTTGCTTACCCGACAAGTTAGTAAGTAATACTTGATCAAGGTCTGATTTACTAATACCTAAACGACGCGCTTTTTGTTCGTTAAACTGTGGGCGGATCATTTTGGTACGTGCCCGCCAATCATCACGAATATTATGCGAACCTGTATCTTGCGCTATGATATGTTTGGCTTGAGCAGATAGTTTTCTAAGTACAACTGGATCTGGGCCAGAAAAACGCGCTTCTATTTTTGCATCAGTTGAAGGGCCTATTTCCATAGGTTTAACTTTAAGCTGTGCGGCAACCGGATTGTGCTGTGCGAAATCTCGTACTTTTTGCATAACAGTGGCAACTGCTTCACGGTCAGTTACACGAATAATTAATTGCCCGTACGCGGGGTATGATTTTTCAGGAGCATAGGTAAGCATAAAGCGCGGAGCACCTTGGCCTACAGTACTGGTTATTTCAGTAACGAGCGGGTTTTGCTGTAAAAATGCTTCTAATTTTTTAATCCCCTCAAGCGTTGAGCGAATATCAGCGCCTTGTTCTTGCCAATAATCGACATAAAACATTGGCGTATTAGATGCCGGAAAAAATGATTGCTTTACAGCGCCAAAACCAACAACAGCACTACACAACAGTACTAACATTAAAACTAAAGTGCTTTTTCTAAAGCGCATAGCAAGGTTTAAGCTGGCTTTGTAACTGGTGAATATAAAACCTTGATATGGGTCGTCATACTGTTGCTCGCCATCAGCGTTTAATTGCGTTTCTTTAAACATTAAGTTGGCAAAAAATGGTGTGAGGGTAATGGCAGTGATCCAGCTTAATAAAAGCGAAATAAGTAATACCCAAAATAAACTGCCGGCAAACTCACCGCTGGCGTCGGAGCTTAAACCAATCGGCGCAAATGCAGTAATCGCAATCACAGTTGCCCCAAGTAATGGCCACTTAGTTTGTTCAACAATATTAATAGAGGCTCTTAGCTTAGTTTGCCCACGTTTGAGGTTAATTAAAATACCTTCGGTAACAACAATGGCATTATCAACAAGCATACCAAGTGCGATTATTAGCGCACCTAACGAAATTCTTTGCAAATCTATAGCAAATAACTTCATAAAAATAAAAGTACCTAAAACGGTAAGCAGTAAAATACCGCCAATTAATAGCCCGCTTTTAACCCCCATAAACAGCAGCAACACTATAATTACAATAGCAATCGCTTCAACTAGGCTAATAATAAAACCGTTTACCGATTTTTCTACTTCGTTTGGTTGGTTATAAACAGCATTAACTTTAATCCCATGTGGCCGCTGGTACTCAAGCGACGCAAGATGCGCGTCAATGTCGTTACCTATATCAACCACATTAACGCCCGACATAAACGACACGCCAATTAACAATGCTTGTTGTTGGTTGTAACGAATAATATTGTTGGGCACTTCGGCGTACTCGCGATATACCTTAGCTACATCACCTAAATAAATTAGCTCGCTGGCACCCGATTTAGAAATAAGCAGGGTTTCTAACTCTTTTACATCTTTAAACTCGCCAGTAGGATGTAAGCGAATAGACTCACTGCCGACCCTAATTTTACCTGCGTTAGAAACCGTATTTTGCGATTGTAATAATTGAAAAATATGACTAGGCGCTATACCTAATTGAGCAAGTTTTTGCGTAGAAATTTCAACCATTACTTGCGCTTGTTGCTCCCCCGCAATAGTTACTTTACTTACGCCTTTAACCAGTACTAGTTCGCGTTTAAGGTAGTCTACGTAGTCTTTAAGCTCGTCATACGAATAGCCGTCGCCGGTTACTGAATACATTACGCCGTAAACATCAGCAAAGTCATCAATAATTTTACTAGCGTATACACCACTGGGCAAAGATGGGTTGAGGTCGTTAATTTTACGCCGCATTTCATCCCAAATTTGTCTTAACTCTTGTTTTCGGTAGTTACTTTTCATTTCTACGGTAATTTGCGACTTACCATTTGACGAAATAGAGGTAACGTAATCAACGTAAGGTAATTGCTGAATCGCATTTTCGATAGGAAAGGTAACTTCTTCCTCTACTTGCTGTGGCGACGCGCCAGGATACATGGTGATAACCATGGCTTTTTTTAACGTAAATTCAGGGTCTTCTAATTGCCCTAAGTCAAAATAAGAAACACCACCGCCAATAAGTAGCAGTAGGGTAAACATCCAACTAATAACTTTTTTCTCTATAGATAGTTGTGCAAAGCTCATAATTACAGGCCTCGCTCTTTATTCCATGGGCGTACTTGCATGCCTTCTTTTAATGAATGTACACCGGCAGAAACAATTTGCTGTCCTTCTGTAATCCCACTGAGTACTTCAATGCCATCGCGGTGTAATTGGCCCACTTTTACTGCTTGTTTATGTATTTGGCCGGTTTGCTCGTTATATAACCATACATAAGCGTTGTTACTAATAGATTGCTGCGGATCAGAAAACACCGCCTCGTTGGGCAAAATAGTGTAAGCGGTTTGTGATTGCGTTACTTTACTTAAATCGATAAGTACGCGGCCAGTCATACCGGCAAGTAAGTTAAAATCTTCTGGCACTGGCAGCGAAAACACAACTTTATACGTTAATGTGGCAGGATCTGCTTGGGTGTCCCACTCCTTAAGTGTGAGTGTGTATTTTTTATCGTGATAGCCGTCAAAAATAACCGTTGGTTGGTATTGAGTTCCTTTAATAAAGCGCGCCACAATTCTTTCAGGTACTTGAATTTCAACATCCATTAAATCGCGGGTTTCTAAACGCAGTATATTTTGCTTTGCTTGTACGCTTTCATAGTTTTTTACAAATACTTTAGCAATCGTGCCCGCAAACGGCGCTCTAAGTTGGCTATATTCCACATTCGTTTGTGCAATTTTAAAGGCCGATTCGGCAACTTGCTTGTTAGCAATAGCCTGATCAAGCTCTGATTGGCTGGTAATGCGTTTTTCGAAAAGTTGTTCAATGCGCCCTAATTGTGATTTAGCCAGCTCATAGCGGGCTTTACGCTCATTATATTGCAGCTGAAAATCTTCAGGGTCTAACTTAGCTAATAGTTGTCCTTTTTTTACATGCTGACCCGCTAATACCGGAAACTCAACCAGCTCACCACTTACTCTAAATGCAAGGTAAGAGCCTTGATTTGCAACTACTTCACCAGGAAAACTGCGAATGTTAACTTGCGAATCGTGACCAATATTAAATAACTTTACCGGGCGTATTGGCTCTTCTTTTACTTGCGGCTCAGGCTCAGAGCAGGCTATTAAACCAAGTAAAGTCGTCGTTACTACACATAGACGTAAGAGGTGCATATTTTCTCCATGAAAATTAAAAGCTAAATAAAGTCAGTGCAGCATACTCCGCAAACATATAAAATAAAATTCATTAAATTTTAAAAACTCAATAAGTTTTACTTATGTTGTTATTGGCAGTGCTATGAAACTCAACCAGCTACAAATATTAGACGCCATTGTACAAAGCGCAAGCTTAAGTGCAGCGGCACTTAAACTACACAAAACACAGCCAGCGCTTACGTTAGCAATTAAAAGTTTAGAGACAAAAATAGGCTTTGCGCTACTCGACCGTTCGCAATACCGTTTACAATTAACCGAAAAAGGGCGGATTTTTCATCGCCAAGCTAAGCAACTACTCAATAACAACGAAGAGCTTGCACAACTTGCAAAAGAGCTAGCACTGGGCAATGAAGCGCAATTTAGAATTTGTTATGAACAAATATGCCATGTGCAAAGCTACAATGAGATCATAAGTAATACTTTTAGAGTATTTAATAGCACTGAGTTTAGTTTAACCAGTGGTAAACGCTTTATTTCGTTGGAGCAAGTTAATAATGGCCAAGCAGAGCTTGGCATAGGCCCTTGGTTTGACTTGTTTCATGCTACCGGCGATTTAGAAAGCTTGCCCATAGGCAAGCTCGACATTGGTATTGTTAGCGCAAAAAATATTATACCCAACACACTTAGCTACAGTGAATTACAGTCGTACCCGTGTTTAGCCATGTTTGAAAGCGGCCTGAGTATAGACAGTGATAGGTTGTCTTATTCTAAAGGCCCAGCAATGATGAAAATTGACGATATATCGAGCTTAAAATCGTTTTTACTATCGGGCGCTGGTTGGGCTATGATCAGCTTAGAGCATTGCGCTGAAGAAATTAAATCGGGGTTATTACAAAAAGTCAGCATAACTGATCGCGAGCATGAATTTAGTACGCAAATTCGCGTTTTTAGGCAGCACTCTAGCCATCATGGGCCAGTAGCACGTACTATTTGGCAGCAGTTTACTCAACTTAGCCAGGCGTATTTGAAAAAACATGGAAATTGATAAAGAAACGCTTATTTATACCGTTATTGGTAGTATTCCTAAAGGGCAAGTTGCAAGTTATGGGCAAGTAGCCGCTATTGCGGGGTATCCGCAAAATGCGCGTTTAGTGGGGCGGTTATTAAAGCTAATGCCCAACGACTCAACAATTCCTTGGCATAGAGTAGTAAACAGCCAAGGTAAAATATCGTTTCCTATAGGCAGTAATAAATATCAAGAGCAACGACAAAAACTGTTATTAGAAGGCATTGCATTTAAAAATGAGCGAGTGAATATGCGTGTGTACCAATGGCAGTAATATAACAAGTTTAATCTGCCTGCTGTTTACTTAGCCACTTACTTAATGAGTGCGCTGTTAAAATAGTGCTAGCGTTAAAGTGTTTATAACTAAGTGCTTAACGCAATAAAAAAGGGCAAGTTAAATGCTTGCCCTAGTTTGCGTGTAAAGTGCATGCTTTACACTAAGTTTTTGCCTTTTTGTTTCGCATTTTTAAGATCTTTAATAAGTGAGCAAAGTAAAATAACAAATACACCAAAGGCAATCACAGGCCAAATTAATACATAAATAGTAAGTAATGTTGTAGACATAATTTTTCCTTATTTATTGTCACTAAATTCAACAACACGTTGCTTAATTAAAGCAAAATCAAACGCGCTTTTGTTGCTGGTTAAGGTAAGCACTACACAAATAATAGCGCTGGCACCGTAAGCGGTCAGTGAGCTTAGCAATACAATATAGTCGCGTAAAAAACCTAAAGTAAAAAACAGTAGTATTACGGCTGTTATTGCGCCCAAAATTAACCCCGCAGTGCGGCCAAAAAAACCAAAACACATTAAGCCAATAACAACACCGCCGCCTACGCTTGCTATTACCTCAAAAAATAACGCGACAGCGCCAGTTAATTCCAGCCACTCAAAGCGTGCGATAATAAAGAGTAAAAACGCGCCGGTTACCGCGGCAGTAAACGCCAGATTTGTCACCTTATTCCAATATAAGCTAGAAATAACTGGAAACACAATTGCGCCCCACAGTGCGCCAACAAAAATTAGCATTGAGAGAATATCGAGTTTAAGGCTTGCAAATATAACGCCTAACATGGTGGCAACAACCATGGTAAAGCGGCCAACCCAAAGCATTTTTTTAGGGTTAGGATTGTTTTTACTTAAATGTTTACCGTATACGTCGGTCATTATAATTGCGGATAAGGCTGACAAGTCAGAATCGGCGGTGGATGAAAGCGAGCCAATAATCATCACAAATAATACCAACACCATAATGGGCGACAGGTAGGTGGCGGCCATCTGTGGAATGAGGTTATTTAAATCACCGTCTATAGGTTGCACGCCGGCTAGTAACGCCAGTAAACCCAGCATACCTAAGCCTATAACAATAGAGCCATAACCTATGGTTGCGGTAATAAAGCTCGGTTTTATTAAGTCTTCGCGTACAGCAAATAAGCGTTGGGCAATAGTTTGATTACCAATAGCGTACGCAAGAACTGCAACAAAAAATGGCGCGCCTTGCTCTAAAATGGCAGTAGTAGAGAAAAAGTCAGCTTGTTCTATTGTTAAGTTACTCATGCCTTGAGTAAATAAGTCGGGGCCATCGAGCTCAAAAAATAGCATAGGAATAATAACCACAGCGGCGAGCATCATAGCCATTAACTGGCCAAAATCGGTAAAAACCGAGGAGCGAAACCCCGACCAAAAAGTGTATATAAGCACGCCAGAGCCTGCAATTAATACCCCTTCGGTAAAGTTCAGTGGTGATAAAATATCTACTAGCGCACCGGCTGCAGTAAAGTTAACCATTAAACTAATTATACTGCCGACTATGTTTGAAGAGGCTAAAATCATTTGGCTAGCACTGCCATGCCGCGCATGCATAATTTCGGCTAAGGTACGCGCATTTGGCGCAAGCTCTCTAAAGCGCTTACCAAAGGGGTAAATAAATAAAATCATCAGTGCGCCCCAAAAACCGTAATGGATTGCCCCCGATAAACCATATTTGTACCCCGAACTTGCAGCAGCATAAAACGATGCTGCCCATATCCATGTGGCTGTCATACTCGCTGCAGACATGCTAAATCCAACGGATCCGTTGGAAACCATATAGCCATCGGCATTTTCTTGTTTTTTGCCAATACTTAGCGTGAATAAAAAGGTTAAACCATAAAAAGCAAATAAAACCAGCAGTATAGTGCTGGTACTAAACTGAAACATTTTGACTCCTTCGCCGCGTCACTCGTCATTACAATAGAGGTAATAAGGTGACGGTTATTATTTATTTTACGCAGTTAAAAACGCACGTAAATAATTAGAGGGCTACTAAAAACTTTATAAAATAGCTTAATAAAACTAGTAGCAAAAAATAGCTGATACGATCATCAGTAAAGAATAATGTAAGCAAAAACGCCCACATAAGAAATTAATGTTAACACAAATGGAGGATGTTATGTGATTTAGCTTGGTTTACAGTATTAAATGCTGAAATTGGTGCTGCTCAATATTTAATATAAATCAATTTTCTGCTAACGAATAACAACCAACAGGACGGCTATTTAATGTAATTACACAGCCAGTTTTCAGTGTTTGGTTAATACAGCAATAGCAACTTAAGCCTTATCGTTACCCTAAAAGGAAGTAAAATGTCGCTCTACCCATTTAAAAAATATACAGCCACAGTGCCCACCCAGTGGGTTGATTTTAACGGCCATATGAATACAAAATATTATGGTTTAGTTATTTACGATGCGCATATAGATTTTACCGAACATCTGGATTTAGGTGAGCGATACCGTTATGCAAATAACTGCAGCAAAGCATTAGTAGAGAGCCATTGTATTTTTGAAAGGGAGTTGTGCGAAGGCGATGAAATTGAGGTTGTGTCTTGGCTGTTGTACGTTGATGAAAAACGTATTCATACATTTCATGAAATATATTGCACCAATAAAGGGTATCGCGCCGCTGCGGGCGAGCACTTAGATTTGCATATTGATTTAGCAACCAGGCGAGTATCTCCATTTCCAAGTGAGGTGCTAGAGCGTTTAAAGGTAATAGAGCAGCAATTTTGCCAACTACCCAAGCCCGTTAAAGTAGGCAGTACAATTAAAATACCCAGCATAACTTGAACTATGGATAACAAATCTATCTCAAGCAGCTATTTTCGGCGCTAACTACGTTAAAATTACTTGCAATAGGCTAGCTATTGGCGCGTTAATTCGCCTTGTTTTCACTGAAAATCTCTTAATCAGAGTTCATGTTATATATTTCACGTTGATTTTATTTTAGCGGCAGGTAGAGCATAAGCTGCCGCTAAAGCGAAACACAAAGCGGTTAATTTTTAGCGTTATTTATTTTTAACTGTTCTTTTTCTAAATATGTTTGGCTGCCAACCCCAATGCAGCGCGCCCAAACGTAAAAATACGGTAATAAACAAGGAGCCTAAAATACACCATATATAAGACACTCCGAGTAAAAACAACGCTGCATAAGTTAAACCGCCCGACAGACACGCAGTAGAATACAGCTCTTCGCGCATTACTAGCGGAATTTCTCTGCAAATTACATCGCGCATTAGCCCGCCAAATATACCGGTAGTCATACCCATGGTAATGGCAACTATCATGGTAGTGCCTTCAATTAACGACTTTTCAATGCCGACAATATTAAATATAGCCATGCCTAATACATCAACTAGCAGCATGTAATAATTAGATACGTGCGGTAAATGGCGAATAAACACCACCGCAATAAATATTGCGCCATAGGTGGCGTATAAATAATCGGGCTCTGCAATCCAAAACACTGGCTGATTTAATAATATATCACGCAGTGTACCGCCGCCAAGCGCAGTAACTGAGCCTACAACTACAACACCAAAACCCCCAATGTTTTTTTCGTGGCCTAATAAAGTGCCCGATATAGCAAAAAAGGCCACCCCAATTAAACTCATAAAATGAAAGTATTCAAACGCCATGGTGTGGTTTCCTTACCATAATTAGGAGAGGTAGAATTAATAAACAGTGTAGCGTATTTAAAATTTATTTTTGCTGAACACTCCCCCACAACAATAGCTTTAATATGAAATTACGTAGGTTGGTTTGAGCGCAGTGAAACCCAACGAATAAAGGCAGCATCAATTAATCTAGGCGTTTTGCATTATCGATTGGCTTAAATAATTGGCTAAACTAAGCATCAATTTAATAAATAAAATAAACCTTATTCACGATTTTATCGGCTTTATCAGAGGACGCTTTCCCTTCAATACACATAACGACTAATGCCCACATAGTGGCAAACGCAGCCGGCAACAACAAATAAGTGCCAAATGGCGTGGCTAAATTGGGTGTTTTTGGCGCTGTAAAATACTGTGCCTAGGCTGTAAAAAATGCCGCCGGCGAGTAGCCAATATAATGCGTTTACATCAATTGCTAAGTAAAGCGGATAAATAATGGCGAGTGCAAACCATCCCATGAGTAAGTAGGTGGCAAGGGAGACTTTTTTATTACCATTGTGAACTAAAACTTTATACGCTACGCCAGCAAGTGCTACTGACCAAATAAAGGTGAGGGTTGCCCAAGACCAAACACCTGTTAACGACAGGTGTAAAAAGGGAGTGTAAGTACCGGCAATAAGAATATAAATAGCGCAGTGGTCGCACTTTTTATAAAATGCCCTGAGCCTAGGTTGTACACTGGCGTGATATAAAGTAGATGATAAAAACAAAATAAAGATGCTGGCGCTATAAATCGTTGCACTTATATAGGCTTTGGTGCTGCTTGATTGATTAAACAGATCCCACATTACCCAGAAAGCAAATAACACACCTATTGCATGGCTAATTACATTGAGCTGTTCTTCTTTACGCGAATAGGGCGCATTCGATGACATAACTGATCCTACCACTTTTAATTGTTTTCAGTGTACGTGTGTACGCTGAATCTTTCAATTATTATAAGCAAACATAAGGGCAAACTTTCGCTTGCTTTAAAGGCTCATTAATTCAATATGTTTTACTACAAAATAGGCTGAACACTCAACTGTTACTTAAAGGAAAATTATGCAAAAAAGCTTTAAAGCAGCATTACTTAGCGCTTTAATTTACCCAGGTGCTGGGCACTTTGCGTTAAAAAAGCATTTAATAGGCGCTATTTTTGCGGGAGTATTTTCGGTTTTACTACTGTTAACTTTACAAGAGGTGTATGCAATGGCGCAATGCATAGCTAATGACATAGTAAACACAAGGGGCGGTGCTAGCTTTGATGATATTTTGGCTGCAGTAAAGCACCCATCAGCGCACTGTGCAGCATTAGGGCAATACCAGTATATTTACTTAATGTTGGTTATTTGGTTTTTGAGCATAGTAGATGCTTACAGGTTAGGTAGAAAGGTGGTTAAATAAACAGCGGTATTGGCGCATAAATACAGCGTGTTATATTAACTAAAATTTAGCTGAAAAGTTAAATTAATTAGTTATATTAACCAACGCTGAATTTCATTTTCGGCTACTAATATTTAAATCTGCTTTATAAACAATGGGTTATATTTTTAATTTAGTGTGGCACATCCCTTGAATATGTAATTGAGTCGAAACAATACACAAACAAGGAAATCCATTATGAAACATTCAATTAAAATCGCTATGGCAAGTTTATTAGTATTAGGTTCGTTGCAAGCAAACGCAACCGAAGTTGACCTTGATGTAACTGATATGCTCACACAAACAATTACCAGCTATATATCGCAAACCACCATAGAGCTTGAAAACTCAATAAAAGACACGCTTACTTTTAATACCGAAACT
The DNA here is from genome assembly GCF_040308685.1 of Pseudoalteromonas sp. 20-MNA-CIBAN-0454. Lineage (NCBI taxonomy): Bacteria > Pseudomonadati > Pseudomonadota > Gammaproteobacteria > Alteromonadales > Pseudoalteromonadaceae > Pseudoalteromonas > Pseudoalteromonas sp. 20-MNA-CIBAN-0454. The sequence continues at coordinate 89,209 of NZ_JBEOOB010000010.1, forward strand.
ATGCTTAATAGCTGGTTAAGTGAGCCATTAATTACCGATATTCAAGCTGAAATTAAAACCGAAAATACCGTTAAACCAGTGCAATAATATACGTCAATTATAAGGAATAACCCTATGAGCAGTGAATTTGGATTATTTGCTTTAATGCTGGCGCCGGTTGTAAGTATGATCAGCGCTTATTATTCGGTGCAATTACTTAAAAGTATGGGAGCGTGGTTTAATATTTAACATTGGTTTAATAAAAGCTGATCGACTTAGTTAAAGCGCACGTAAATGAAGGCAGAATGTTTTAAACAAGTAGACTTTATGAAACGTGCGATTTTTCCATTACCCTTATTTATCCTCCCTGACGGTTATACGCGTTTACGCATATTTGAACCTCGCTATTTAAATATGGTTAAAAGCGCATTAAAAGAAAACATTGGATTTGTGCTTTGTAGTTTTGAGCACGACACGCCATTTAATATCAGCGCCCAAGGTTGCCTAATGAACATTATTGACTTTGATCAAGATGATAATGGCATGCTACTTATAGATGTATGTGCTACTCAAAGTGTGCAAATAAACGATGTGTTTCAAGACGAGCAAGAACTGCGCTACGGTTTAATGTCGAACTGTAATACGCCTTATTGGTACACAGAGGCAAACAATAATATTGGCGAGCATAAACGCCTACAAGATACGCTGCGTGAAGTGTTCACTAATAACCCAGAGCTTAGTTCGTTATATAAACAAACCTATTTTGACAAGCTTACTTGGGTTGCTGCTCGATGGCTTGAGCTGTTACCTATATCTATTGAGAAAAAACAGCAACTTGCGTTTGAAACTAACTTTGATAACTTACTAAGTTTCCTCCATACTGTGATTAATAACGAATTTGCCTAATTTAATTTGATCCTTATTTAATTATTGCCCGTATTTACATGTACTAAAGCAATAACGGGATAAATTACTATGGTAAGTCAACAACAATCATTACGTTGTGAACCTAATACAGGTAAGTACACTGCCATGCCAGAAACGCCAAGTAAGGAATTGATGCAAGCATTAATTGATGTTGCACAAAGCCGCGATAAAAAAGCATTTGCTTATTTATTTGAATATTTTTCGCCAAAAATTAAACGTTTTGGTATCAAGCAATTTGGTATTGAAGCTCAAGCAATGGAGTTAGTGCAAGAAACACTAACATCGGTTTGGCGTAAAGCACATTTGTACAATAGTGACAAAGGGGCTGCGACTACTTGGGTTTACACGGTAATGCGAAATGCTTCGTTTGATATGCTGCGCAAAATGAAAAGCAATAAAGAAGAAAACATCAGCGAAGATATTTGGCCGTTATTGAACGAATCGCAAAATACGCATCACGAATACACAGATCATTTAGAAGATAAACAAATTAAACGCTACCTTGAAAAGCTACCAGTAGCTCAGCGGGAAGTAGTAAGAGGTGTTTATTTTCAAGATATGTCGCAAGAACAACTTGCACAACAACTTAATATTCCAGTAGGCACGGTAAAATCACGGTTACGTTTAGCCTTGCAAAAATTACGTAATGAAATGGGAGATCAGCATGATTAAACATCACCCGAGTGATACTTTACTGACACAATATTGCAGTGCATCACTTAGCGCATCGTTAAGTTTAGCTGTGTCTATACACGTAGATATGTGCCCAGTATGCCAAGAAAAAGTAACAAAGCTTGAAGCTGATAATGCAGCTGAAGTGTTTAACGATGCATTACCTTCAGAGGCTAAGGATGATACTAGTGGTTATTTTGAGCAAGAAAGCTCAAGCTTATTTGATTTAATAACCAGCGATACCAGTATTGATGAAGTATACGAAGTTGAACCAATTGCTGTTGAAATAAACCAGCAAAACTATCAACTGCCGCGTGCTTTAACACGTATTTCGCACAGCAAATTTACTCAAGTTGGCAAACTAGCCCGCTCGCGCGTTGCCCTAGATGATGGCCCATTACGTACCAGCTTATTGCACATTGCTGCGGGTGGAGAAATACCAGAGCATACTCATACCGGATTTGAGATTACTTTGTTACTAAACGGCGAGTTTAGCGACGAAGAGGGTAGCTACGTACCGGGTGATTTTATTTGGCAAGATGGCAGCCATCTGCACACACCGGTAACAAAAGAAGGCTGTTTATGCTTTACAGTAGTCAGTAGTGCGCTACATTTTAATAAAGGGCTGAGTAAGTTACTTAACCCAATTGGTAATTTAATTTACTAATATAAACAGTTTATTAGGGATATTATGCAAGCTGATACAATTAAAATAGGCATTAGTGCATGCCTAGCAGGCGAAAAAGTGCGTTTTGACACAGGCCATAAACGCTCAAACTTTTGTATGGATGAGTTTGCAAAGCATGTTGAATATACGCGCTTTTGCCCAGAGGTGGCGGTGGGTTTACCTATTCCAAGGCCAACTATTCGCCAAGTACGAGTAGGCGATACAATAAAAGTGTGTCGCCCTGATGGTTCTGGCGACGTTGGACCACAACTTACTGCTTACGGTATTAAAGTAGCTACCGAACAAGCGAAAGAGTTAAGCGGCTTTGTGTTTTGTGCTAAAAGCCCAAGCTGTGGCATGGAGCGCATTAAAATATACAACGAAGCGGGCACTGGTAACACATCAGAAGGTGTTGGTTTTTTTGCAGAGCAAATAATGAAGCACAATCCATTATTACCGTGCGAAGAAAATGGCCGTTTAAACGACATGCACTTGCGTGAAAACTTTGTAATGCGAGTGTATACGTTTAAAAATTGGCAAAAATTAATACAACAGCCATTGAACGTTCATCGCTTAACCCAGTTTCATGCGCAATATAAATACTTGTTAATGGCGCATAATTACCAAGCTTACCGCGATCTAGGTCATCTGTTAGGTACGTTTTTAGGTGATGACGTAACCGAGCTTGCTGATAAGTACATTTTAGGTTTGATGAATGGACTTAAAAAGCCAGCCTCACGCAAAAATAATTGTAATACCTTAATGCACTTACAGGGCTACTTTAAAAAAGATTTATCGTCAGTCGAAAAACAAGAAATGCGAGAAGCAATTGATGAATACAGCGATGGTTTAGTGCCTCTTTACGTGCCACTTACTTTGCTAAAGCATCATTTAAAAGTGCACCCAAACGAGTATCTTGAAAAACAAGTATTTTTTAATCCTTATCCTAATGAATTAAAACTACGCTACGGTATTTAATGAACACATTATTTTGGTTTAGGCGCGATTTGCGCCTTTTTTCTAATGAGGCGCTAATTCAAGCGCTTAATAATGGCGCTAACCACGCTATTTTTTTTATCTGCGAAAAACAATGGCAGCAGCATCAAGCAGCGCCAATACAAATTGACTTACTTAAACGTCGCATTACTTACCTGCACCAGCAACTTGCTGATCACGGCATTACCTTACACATTATTGATGCGCCAGACTTTGCTGATTGCGAAACTCAACTCATTGATTTTTGTAAGGCTAATAATGTTAAGCATGTAATTGCCAATACCGAGTATGAACTAAACGAAGTAAACCGCGATAAAGCCATTTTAGCAAAGTGCGATGAGCTTTCTATTACGTTTACCTTGTACGAAGGCGATTTAATTGCCCCGGTAGGCAGCGTTAAAAACCAAAGCAACGAAATGTACAAAGTATTTACGCCATTTAAGCGCGCTTGGTTAAAACAGTACATTGAGGTGCATTTTTCTTTGCCGCAGTGGCCTGTAGAGCACGTTAGCGGCGGTGCGCAGTTAAGCAAAAACGAAACAAATTTACTCAAAGGCGATAGCAGCTCTGAAAAATGGCCCGTTGATGATAAAACATTGGCCACTGTGGTCGATAACTTTATTTGCGATAAACTAACAAGTTACGACGATCACCGTGATATTCCCAGTATTAAAGGCACCTCAGGCCTTAGCCCTTATTTAGCGCTAGGTATTATTAGTACTAAGCAATTATTAATAAATATACAGCAGCGCTACCCGGATATTTTAAGCACTTCAAAAAGCAAAACCTTTACTTGGGTTAATGAGCTTATTTGGCGTGAATTTTATCGGCATTTAATTGCGCAATTTCCAAAGCTTTCGCGTGGCGATAATTTTAACGAAAAGTATAACGCGGTAGTTTGGCGTAGCAGCGATGACGAATTTAAAGCATGGTGCGAAGGCCGCACAGGTTACCCGCTTGTTGACGCTGCGATGAGGCAACTCTTGCAAACCGGGTGGATGCATAACCGTTTACGCATGGTGGTTGCTAGCTTTTTAACTAAACACCTACTTATAGATTGGCGCAAAGGCGAGCGTTTTTTTATGCAACATCTTATAGATGGCGATTTGGCCTCTAATAATGGTGGTTGGCAGTGGGCGGCCAGTACCGGGTGTGATGCACAGCCTTACTTTAGAGTTTTTAATCCTATAAGACAAAGTGAACGCTTTGATCCAAACGGCGAATTTATTCGTAAATACATACCAGAGCTTGAAAACGTGCCAGATAAACACATTCACTTTCCACATAGTTATTTAGCTTCATTGGGGCAAAGTGATTCGTGTTATTGGCCAGCAATTGTTGATCATAAAGCGGCGCGAGAGCGTGCCCTAGCAGCATTTAAGGTATGATATGGATAACCAGTTACCAGTAGATAAGTTTGTAGATATATATCAAAAACTTAATAATAGTAACCTCGATTTATTAAGTGAAATTTACTGCGACGATATACAATTTACCGACCCAATGCACAACATTAATGGCATTGTTGAGCTGCGCAAATACTTTGCTAATTTGTATAGCAATGTTACGCATTGCCAGTTTGATATAACTGATTCCTTCAGTGTTGCCAATAATGCCTTTGTGTATTGGAGTATGCATTATGTGCATCCTAAATTAGCCTCAGGAAACACCATTACTGTGCAGGGGCACAGTAAGCTTACATTTAACGGTGACAAAATAATTGAGCACCGCGACTATTTTAACGTAGGCGAGCTACTGTATAAGCATATTCCTTTATTAGGCCGTATTATTAAGCTTATAGATAAAAGGGCGGGCTAATTATGATCACACTTATTACCGGTGCTACCTCAGGTATTGGCGAACAATTAGCAATAAAATATGCCGAGCAAGGCGATACTGTTATTGCTTGCGGTCGTAACAGCGAAAAGTTAGCTGAGCTTGCTAAGCATAACAACATTCAAACCTGCCAATTTGATGCCACAAATTTACAACAAATAAAATCTGCTACCATTGGCTTTGCTCATTTTGATCGGGTCATACTCAATGCTGGTAACTGCGAATACGTTGACGATGCACGAAATTTTGACAGCGCCTTATTTGAGCGAGTCATTAGCGTTAATTTACTGGCTATGGGGTATTGCTTAGAAGCTTTATTACCTAAAATAAATAGTGGTGGCCAGCTGGTGTTAGTCAGCTCAAGTGTAACCTATTTAGCACTACCGCGCTCAGAGGCGTATGGCGCTTCTAAAGCGGGTGTAAGCTACTTGGCTAAAAGCTTAGCAATTGATTTAAATGACGTTGATGTAACCTTAGTGCATCCTGGTTTTGTTAAAACCCCTCTAACTAATAAAAATGACTTTCCTATGCCTATGGCCGTTACAGCGCAAAAAGCGGCAGACTACATGATAAAAGGCATACACAAGCGTCGTAAAGAAGTGCATTTTCCGTATCGTTTTACACTAATATTAAAAGCACTGCGCATATTACCATTGCCGCTGTGGCTCAAAATTGCAAAAGGACTAGCGCGTTGAAAAAAATAGCTATAATTGGCACTGGCGTTTCAGGTTTAACCTGTGGGCATTTATTGCATAAGCACTATGATGTAACGCTATTTGAAAAAAACAATTACATTGGTGGCCACACGGCTACGGTTGATGTGCAAGTTGATGGTATTGAACACGCTATTGATACTGGTTTTATTGTATTTAATAACAGAACCTACCCTTATTTTGAAAAGTTATTAGCGCGTATTGGCGTTGATAAGCAAGAAACAGAAATGAGTTTTAGTGTGCATAACGATGCCACAGGTTTTGAATACAACGGCCATACCTTTACGAGTTTATTTGCACAGCGTCGTAATATTTTTAGACCACAGTTTTGGCGTTTACTGTACGACATAGTTAGGTTTAATAAATTATGTAAAACAATACACGAGCAAGGCAGCTATAAAGCCGATCACTCATTAGGTGAGCTACTAAGTGAGCATAATTTTAACGACTTTTTTAAATATCATTATATTTTACCTATGGGCGCTGCTATTTGGTCTACCAGCATTAAAGAAATGCAAAATGTAGGCGTTGAATTTTTTGTTAAATTCTTTTTTAATCATGGCTTATTAGATGTAGTAAACAGGCCGCAATGGTATGTAATACCCGGTGGTTCTCGTCAATATATTAACCCGCTAATTAGAGGCTTTGCCGACAAAATCAAACTCAATACAGATATTAAATCAGTAACTAGAGCTGCCGATAAAGTAACTATAGTGTTTGCTAATGGTGAGCAAAGCGAGTTTGATAAAGTGATATTTGCTTGTCATTCAAATCAGGCGTTAGCGTTATTGGACGATGCCAGCGAGCAAGAAAAGTCAGTGTTGGGCGCTATTCCTTATACCGAAAATTCAGTGGTACTACATACCGATACTAATTTATTACCCGACAGAAAAGCAGCCTGGGCTAGTTGGAATTATTTACTCAATAATAATACCGATAAAGCGGCTGTTGTTACGTATCAAATGAATATACTTCAAGGGTTACAGTCAGATACGCAGTTTTGTGTAACATTGAACCATCTACAAGGAATAGAAAAGAGTAAGATATTACGTGAATTTACTTACCATCACCCAGTATTTAACCAAGAATCGATAGCCGCGCAGCAACAAAAGCATAGCATTGACGGGAAAAATAATAGCTATTTTTGTGGTGCGTATTGGTATAACGGTTTTCACGAAGATGGGGTGCATAGTGGCGTAGACGTTGCCAAACAGCTTGGGGTTGAATTTGACTAGCGCTGTATATTTAGGCGATGTAAAACATCGCCGTTTTGCGGTTAAAAGCCATAGCTTTAGTTACCCATTGTACATGATGTGGGTTGATTTAAATAACCCACAGCAATTAAACGGTGTGCATAGCCAATTGGGCAGTTCAGGTTTTAAAGCTCTTAAATTTAACCAAGCAGACTATCTAAATAAAGACCCGCAATTAAATACCTTTTCGTTAGTAGAGCGCGCGCGCAAACACCTTGCAAAGCTAGGTGTTAAACAAACCTTTAGCCATGTTTATATGCTGGGGCAATTACGCTGTTTAGGTATTTACTTTAGCCCAGTAAATTTTTATTTTTTTGGCGATAACGATACAAAATTTAGTTACATGATCGCAGAGGTTAGCAACACACCTTGGAATGAACGCCACTATTATTTAGTTCCGTTAGAAAAAAAAGTGAACTTTAAGAAAACCTTTTCCGTATCACCTTTTATGGACTTGGACATGAACTACCACTGGCATATTCGACAAACGCAGGATAAAGCATTAATACAGATTAAAAATATACGCGACGAGCAGGTATTATTCGACGCTACACTAAGGTTAAAACGCCACGAATTAACTGAGCAACAAGTAAGTAGGTTGCTTAAACGTTTTCCGGCGATGACTTGGTCAATTTTTAAGGGTATTTATTATCAAGCATTAAAGTTGTTTATTAAAAGAGTGCCTTTTTTAGGCCACTCAGGTAAGCCATAAAGCAAGTTGTTATGTTGTTTAAGAGTAATAATATAGGTGATTTTATGGAAAAAGCGACGCATTTACGTTGTCAAAATAATCGAAGCTGGCTTACTAATTTATATAAAAAAATAGTATTTAAAGCCTTTTCATCGATTCAAACAGGGCAAATAACGTTAGTTGATAATAACGAACGCAGTACTTTTGGCGATTTATCGTCAGCTGCAAAAGTAACGATTACTGTTAATAATAAAGCAATGTACAAAGCATTTTGTTTGTCGGGTAGTGTGGGCGCAGGCGAGTCTTATATTTTAGGACAATGGTCTTGCGATAACTTAACTCAGCTGATCGAAATATTTGCAATTAATCAAAATCAATTAGATGCTTTTGAAAAAAAGTTTTCTTTTTTCAGTAATATTGTCAATCGCTTAAATCACTTAAAAAACAAAAACTCAGAATCGGGTTCGAAAAAAAATATTATTGCTCATTATGATTTAGGGAATGATTTATACGAATCGTTTTTAAGCAAAGAAATGCTCTATTCGTGTGCAGTCTATCCCGAAAAAGAAGCAACCTTAGAGCAAGCTCAACAATATAAGTTACAACGAATTTGTGAACAAGTTGAACTACAAAAAGGCGACTCGGTAATAGAGATAGGCACCGGATGGGGGGCATTCGCAATTTATGCAGCTACTCATTACGACTGCTATGTTACTACCACGACTATATCTGATGAGCAGCACGACTATGTTGAACAAAAAGTGAAGCAACTTGGGCTTGAACATAAAATAACTTTGCTTAAATTAGACTACCGTTCACTTAAAGGGCAATACGATAAACTGGTTTCAATTGAGATGATTGAAGCGGTAGGGCACGATTACCTACCAAGTTTTTTTACTCAATGTAGTGCGTTATTAAAAGATGATGGCGCTATGCTTATTCAGGCGATTACTATTGGCGATCAGCGTTATAAACATTATTTAAAAAATTCAGATTTTATTCAGCAATATATTTTTCCTGGTGGTTGTTTGCCATCGTTAAATGAAATGAGTGAACAAATTAAAAATAATACCGATATGGTTATTCATACCGTAAACGATATTGGTGCCCATTATGCACGTACACTTGCCGATTGGCGTACGCGCTTTATACAAAGCTGGCCAGACTTAGACAGCTCTAAATTTGATGAGCGCTTTTATCGTTTGTGGTTATTTTACTTTGCTTACTGCGAAGGTGCATTTAGAGCACGTGCAACTAGTACCGTGCATTTAATGGCGCGTAAACCACGTTTTATCAGTACTGATGATGAAATTGCACTCGGTTATTAATTTTGTGTTATTTCAAGCAGTGTGGTTTTTATCCTTACTGCTTGAATCAAGCTCTGTTGTGTTTAGTAGCGCTATTATTGCGTTGATGTTTTATTTATCAAAACAAAAGAAGCACGACGCATTACTGGTTTTAGTGGCTTTGCCCGTGGCTTTATTGAGCGAGTTTATTGCCGTTAAAAGTGGCTTATTAGAGTTTAAAGTATCCCCATTTCCTGTTTGGCTTGCCTTATTGTGGTTTGCATTACTGCTTAGCATAAACACCTCAATGCGCTTTTTAATCTCACTAAAACTTTGGCAAGTATTTATTATTTGCCTTGTGTTTTCCCCTGCAAGTTACTGGGCCGGCGCGCGCTTTGAAGTGCTAAATTTAGGCCTGCCACTATTGGAGTTTTGGCTGGTATACGGTGCTCTTTGGGCTGCTGTATTTACTTTAATTATTTTAGCTAATTTAAAACTTAAATTACTTATTACTCGCTGATCCTCGCCCTTGCCGCTCCCGTATGATTATTCACTTACCTGAAGGGATTTACCATGAACGCTATATTTAAAGTACTGTGTATTTGTTTACTCACAACGAGTTGTGTTGCTGTGGCACAAATTAGCTTAACGAAGGTAGGGGATGCGCGGATGGAGTATTTATTTTGGGATGTATACGACGCTACATTATTTACTACAACAGGAGAGTATAAGCTAGGCGATAATCCGATTAAATTTAAGCTGACTTATTTGCGTGACTTTGCTGCTAAAGACATAGTAAAAGCGACCAACGAGCAGTGGCAACATTTAGGTAAAAAACAGCTAACAACGCAATATAGCGATAAATTATTAGCGATGTGGCCAAATATAAAAAAAGGCGAGTCGTTAACGCTCGTAACAGACAAGCAAGGGCTTAGTGTTTTTTATCATAATGATAAACACATTGGTGAAATTAATGAGCCTGGCTTTGCCGCTGACTTTTTGGCGATTTGGCTGAGCGAAAATACCTCTGAGCCCGCACTTCGAAAGCAATTATTAGGAAATTAATATGACGATTTTAAATTATGCAAAAGTAACCTTTGCCGCTATATGTGCGCTGTTATTGGTAAGTTGCTCTGCCCCCAATGTCGAACATTACAATAACACCTCTCCAGAATTTGACTTTAAAACATTTTTTAGCGGAAATTTAAAAGCCTATGGCGTTGTACAAGACTATAAAGGTGAATTAACCCGCAAGCTCGTGGTTGACATGCATGCAAGCTGGGAGGGCAACCAAGGCGTTATAGAAGAAGATTTTATTTATGATGATGGTGAAACTCAAAAACGTATTTGGAAAGTAACACTCAATGATGACAAGAGTTTAACCGGCACTGCAGATGATGTTTTAGGCACAGCTAAAGGGAAAAGTGATGGCAGTGTATTTCATTGGAATTACGATGTTGAACTGCCTTACGATGGCAGCACTTTAACGGTAAACTTTGATGATTGGATGTACTTGGTAACACAAACTCGCTTGATAAACCGTACGTCTATTGTTAAGTTTGGTATCGAAGTTGGGGAAGTTACCTTGGTTATCGAAAAAATATAGCTTATGACTTTGTGGCTTAACTTGCGTTAAAATTGCACTTAAATTAAGTCTTTGTTAACTCAACACGCTGTATTTTACCGATAATTATTTTAATTTTACGCATTTTATAAGATTTTAAGCAAAAAATGCAATTTGCTGTTGCTAACTCTTCAAAAATGCATAAAGATAGGTTTTGCGAAGGCAAAATAATAACGAATAGGAATTAAATAATGAATAAAGCTCAATTAGTTGAAAAAATTGCTACTGATGCAGAAATCTCTAAAGCCGCTGCTACACGCGCTCTTGACGCGTTTACTGGCGCTGTAACTTCTTCTTTAAAAGAAGGTGATTCAGTAGCGTTAGTTGGTTTTGGTACTTTTTCGGTTAAAGAACGTGCAGCACGTACTGGCCGTAACCCACAAACGGGTGCTGAGATCCAAATCGCAGCGGCAACTATCCCAAGCTTTAAAGCAGGTAAAGGTCTTAAAGATCAAGTAAACCTTTAATTGTAGGTTTATCTAATTAAATGAAAAGAGGGCCTTTTAGCCCTTTTTTTTATGCCTAAAATATTTGCCAACCTTGTTAACATTATAATTACATTTAATAATTGTAATAAAGTTAATCCACCTTTATTAAGGTGGATTAACTTTTTAGTTATTTATTTGGCTTTTAGGGCTTTATCGCCACGGCCAATGCCAACTGCACCAGAGCGCACTACCTCAATAATGTCGGTTTCGTGGCGTAGCGTATCTAAAAATGATTCAATTTTATCTGTGCTACTCACTAACTGTAGGCTATAACTTAGCCGGCCCATATCTAAAATAGTCCCTTGGAATACATCTGCTACGCGGGTAACCGCTGCGCGTGTTGTTTCGTCTTGGGCAAATACTTTAACCAATAATAGTTCACGCTCAATATGACTCATTTCGGTTAAATCAATAATTTTTAGTACATCAACAAGCTTGTTTACCTGTTTGGTAATTTGCTCTACTACACGGTCATCACCCATAGTGGTAATAGTAATGCGCGATAAAGACTGATCATCCGTTGTGCCAACTGTTAGGCTGTCGATATTATAAGCTCGCTGCGAAAATAATCCTACAATACGCGACAGTGCTCCTGGTTCGTTTTCTAATAATATAGATAAAATACGACGCATTATGCTTTTACTCCTTTACGTAGCCACATCTCATCAATGCCACCAAACTTAATTTGCATTGGGTATACATGTTCTTTTTCGTCTACAAGAATGTCTAAAAATACTAAACGATCGTTAATCGACATGGCTTTGTCGATTGCCGGTTGTAACTCATCTAGGGTGTTTACTTTAATACCTACATGGCCGTAGCTTTCTACTAATTTAACAAAATCAGGCAAAGACTCCATGTAAGATGATGAATGACGCCCGCCATACACCATATCTTGCCATTGGCGTACCATGCCTAAAGAGCGGTTATTTAATGACACGACTTTTACCGCTAAGTTATATTGTAAACACGTAGCTAGCTCTTGAATATTCATTTGAATAGAGCCGTCGCCAGTAATACATACCGATTCTTTATCCGGAAAAGCAAGTTTTACACCCATGGCAGCAGGTAAGCCAAAGCCCATAGTGCCAAGGCCGCCTGAGTTGATCCACTGACGCGGATGTTTAAACGGGTAATACTGGGCTGCAAACATTTGATGTTGGCCAACATCAGAGCTTACATAAGCGTCGCCATTGGTGGCTTTATAAACTGCTTCAATAACGGCTTGCGGTTTAATTGCATCACCATCGGTGTTATAGCTTAAGCACTTTTGTTCGCGCCAGCTGATAATTTGACGCCACCAATCTTCTTGGGCGCTGCGATCAATTTGAATAGGGCTCTTATCAATACCAGCTTGTAGCTGCTCTAGTACGGTTGCAAGACAGCCAACTACCGGAATGTGAGCTTTAATTGTTTTAGAAATAGACGTTGGATCAACATCTACATGCACTATAGTGGCGTTGGGACAAAATTTTTGCACATTATTGGTGACCCGATCATCAAAACGCGCCCCTAATGCTAATATTACATCGGCATTAGCCATGGCTTTATTGGCTTCAAGGGTGCCATGCATACCTAGCATGCCTACAAAGTTTGGATGCACACCTGAAATGCCACCTAGCCCCATAAGGGTATTGGTAATTGGCGCATTTAGTGACTCTACCAAGTGAGTTAATTGCTCAGAAGTGTTTGAAATTACAATTCCGCCGCCAGAGTACACTACCAGTTTTTTTGCTTCTAGTATGGCGGTAACGGCTTTGCGTATTTGTTTTGAGTGGCCTTTAGTGTTTGGGTTGTAAGTTCTTAAATCGGTAGATTTAGGAAATTCATAATCAAACTTTATCTCAGGGTTTAGCATGTCTTTTGGCAGCTCTACTACCACTGGGCCTGGGCGGCCTGTGCTGGCAATATAAAAAGCTTTAGCTAAAATAGTTGGGATATCTTTTGCGCTTCTGCAGTTAAAGCTGTGCTTTACTATAGGGCGCGAGCAACCAACGATATCAGTTTCTTGAAAAGCATCATCACCAATCAAGTTGGTAGGTACTTGTCCTGATAGCACGACCATTGGAATGGAGTCCATATAGGCTGTAGCAATGCCGGTAATACAGTTTGTAGCACCTGGGCCTGATGTTGCCAGTACTACGCCTACATCGCCAGTAGCACGCGCATAACCATCGGCCATATGTGTGGCGGCTTGCTCATGACGAACTAAAATATGTTCAATGTCGTCTTGCTGGAAAAGCGCATCGTATAAATCTAATACTGACCCCCCGGGGTAGCCAAATATGTATTTAACCTTTAATTCTTTTAATGCCTGAACAACTAGTTCAGAACCATTATATTGTTGTTTGCTCATCCTCATTCCTCTGCCGTTATTTTTATGCATAAAAAAACCCCCGCATGGGGCGGGGGTTTTTAAAAAGCAGTATCACCTTTCAATACATCCCCGCTGGGCTTATAACTAAGACCAGTACGAGTACGACTAATAGGCGAATTGTAGTATTCATAATTAATTACTCTATTACAAAGCGTTAATACTGCTTTAAACTAAAATTGTGTATGTGGTTATTTTTAAGGGTTTTGAGGGAATATGTCAACCGCGAAATGGCTTTTATGCATTATTTTTTCTCATCATGCTATTTTTGTGCTGGAGTTAGTTGTTTTTTGAGGTTTTAAAGTAAGTGGAGGGAGTTTTTATGCAGGTTTGCAATTTTGAATATTAAAAAGCCAGCAATTGCTGGCTTTTTATATCAGTACGCTTACAAGTACTTATGTATGTACTTTATACTTTATATTACAAACGGTCGATAACAGCTTGAGTAAAGTCTGTTGTACCGTGGCTGCCGCCTAAATCACGAGTAGTACGATCGCCTGACTTAATCACATCAGCAACTGCACTTCTAATGCGCTCTGCGGTGTCGCCCATGTTTAAATGCTCAAGCATTTGAATAGACGCTAAAATTACAGAAGTAGGGTTAGCTAGGTTTTTACCTGCAATATCAGGCGCACTGCCGTGTACTGCTTCAAAAATTGCAGTATCTTCGCCAATGTTAGCTCCTGGTGCCATGCCTAAGCCGCCAACTAAACCAGCACATAGGTCTGATAAAATATCACCAAATAAGTTTGTGGTTACTATTACGTCAAACTCTTCTGGCGTCATTACTAGTTTCATACAGGTTGCATCAACAATCATTTCGGTTGATTCAATTTCTGGGAAACGTTCTGCAACTTCACGCGCTACTTTTAAAAATAGGCCTGATGTAGATTTTAAAATATTTGCTTTATGTACCGCTGTTACTTTTTTACGGCCTTCACGTACTGCTAGCTCGTAAGCAAACGTTACGATTTTTTCTGCGCCTTCGCGAGTAATAACAGATTTTGCTTCTGCTTCGTTACCATCTTCACTTACAATTTGACCAGCGCCAGAGTACATACCTTGGGTGTTTTCACGAATAGTGATGATATCAATATCATCATAACGTGCTTTTGTGCCTACAAACGATTTAACAGGACGTACGTTTGCGTACAAACCAAATTGCTTACGTAGTGTTACGTTTATAGAAGTAAAGCCTTCACCAACTGGCGTAGTTAAAGGACCTTTTAAGGTGATTTTGTTTTTAGCGATAGTATCGATTGTGTCTTGCGGAAGTAACTCACCTGTTTTTTCAAGTGCAGCTAGGCCAGCATCAACAAATTCATAATCAAAATCGCATCCTGCGGCTTTTAGTATTTCAAGTGCTGAGTCGATAATGCTAGGGCCGATGCCGTCGCCTTTGATCACTGTTATGGTTTGTTTGGCCATTAACTTATCCTTTAAAGAGTTTGATTTGCACATAAATTGTGGCTCCGAGGGAGCAACTGCTTGTTAGAAAATTTATGTGAACGAGCTTGAGAATTCAAGGGCGCATTTATACCAATTATTAAGTCATTTTGCCAGTTTATACTATTAATACTGGGTATAATCGTTGTTTATAGTTGGAATAAGTAGCTTAAATACTATCAAACAAAGCTAATGTTTGAAGTTTGTCATAAAAATCGGCTTGATTGTCCCAGCCCTGGGCTATTAATTGCTGCTTAAGTGTTTGCTGTTGCCAAGGAGTTAATGCTGTTTTTGGCTTAAACACGCTTTGCGCCACGACTTTAAATGCTACCCATAACTTACTTTGCTCAGTGAGTTCGTTTTTAGCTACTTGTTCGGCATCTAATAATGCAAAGGTCCATGGGTTATCGCTTAAAAGCGCTGATAACTGCTGATTTAAATGCTTACTATCCATGTTTTCCATGCCAAAAAATGCGCACATAGGTGTATCGGATGATTTATTTGGGGCGTGCGCTATAGGCGTCTTTCTTGAAAGTTGCGTACTACAATGTATTAATAAGTAATCCGCGTAAGCATATAAAGGCAAACAAATATGCTCAAACTGATATTGCTTATTGTTATAGACCAATAGCCTCATTATATCGACCATACATTTGAGTCGATTAACTAAAAAAGCATGTAAAGGATGCGGAATAGCAAAAACTAGTTGCTCAAACACCACGCGCTGTATAATAGCTGGGGCATTATTGTAGCCAACCATAGACAAACTATGCGTTAAATTTTTAGCGGCTTGATGCTCTTTGTTATACGGTTTAACTGCTTGGCATAAGCTTTTAATAACATTAGGGTGTGGGGCTAATAAAGTATTTATATTGTTAAAGCTATACTCTTGTTGCAGTTTAATAAGCCCAATTAGATCATATAATGTGTTTTGGGTACTGGGAGTTGCGGCTTTTATATTTACATATTCAGTATCCCACACTTTATAAAGTATACGTTTATCAGCGCATAGCCATTGTACTGCGTTATCGTTAAGCGTTGCTTTTACCCTGTACCAAACTATTTTGTTCTTTAAGCTTTTAATAAGTATGTGGCGCTGCTCGGCGTCGGTTGCTAAATAAATCATTGCTTGTTCGGCATATAAAACTCGGCTCCCGGGGAGCAAAGGGCCAATATGCGCAATTAATGATTTTAAGAGTCGCTGAGCAAATAAATTTGGGGTTCGCAAATATAAGTCTGCTATCGCTTTATAAAAATTTATTTGTTGATTTGCTGCATTACACGTGAGGTTAACTGCCAAAATATTAGCTAACGCCACAATTATTGTGCCGCCATCGTATAACATTATTTTAGGGGTGCTAACTAAAGCGTGTTTATATTTACTCAGTTTAGCTAATACTTGAGTAATACTATGGGCAGGTTGCTTTGCGGTTAGTAATACGCGCGCTGCAAGTTTGTGGCGTAATTGCCATATTTGGCTTTCGGTACTGGTAAACGCTATTTGTTTGGACAGTTTATTAAGTTGAGCGCCTACGCACAAGTGCTCAATTAATGACGCACTAATATACAGCTCACTTAGTTCGTCATCGTAATTTTGGCTTACGCACAGTGCGGTTGTTAAAATACATTGGTTAATTACAAGGTTGGTAGCAAAGTCGTACTGAGTTTTATAAAGCATAAGTTGCGCTTGTAGAGCACTCGGATTTTGCTTATAAAGGGTTCGGTATTGCTCTGCAAGTTTGCACACTAGCGGATAAAAGGTAGGCCATTGTTTTTTATTATTGTATGAAGCTAAAAATAGCTGCGTATGCTCAAGCAACCTTTTTAGCTTTATTGATACAGGCTCATCCATTATGCCGTTTCCCTAACCTGGTTTTAGATATTGATCGTAAGCACTGGGACCCCATAAAATGAGCTGCCCGTTTTTAAATAATAAGCCGGTACATTCATCTATAGTAGTAATGCCGTCAGATGTTTTATGCTGGGTACGATAAAAAACAATTTGCCATACTTGGTCCTCATCACGCTTAGCAAAGGTAAGATCTGGGCTACCTAAATATTCGAGTACACTATTGAGGGTTGCAGTGTCTTCTATTTTTAGCTTTTCGATATAGCGTTTATTATAGGCTTCTCTGTCTTGCCAAATCATAGCTTGTGGATCATCTTTATAAAAAACGATCACTAACGTGGCTATTAGCGCATACAGCCCTAAACCTAAAATTAAATATCTAAAAAACTTTTTGAACATTACTTACTCTACTAACCATCACTGCTAATAGTATACGTATTGTCGTACGGCAGTGCTATTAACTTGCGACTAATTAAGCCTTAACTGCTTTAAACTAAAGCCTAAGTTTATATCGGTGCGTAAACTAACCAGTTGCTTTGAAATAACATACATATCCATATTCTCAGTTAGCTTTTTACGTAAGCTGGCACTAAGAGCATCGTCATTGAGTGCATCCTCGACAGAGCTATAGTTATTAACTAGTAGCTGCGCCGATTTAGTGCCTATGCCTTTTACGCCCGGAATATCATTGGTTTTATCGCCAGCAAATGCCCAAAACTCTACTAGTTTTTTTTGCTCAACGCCAAAGCGTTGCTTAATACTATCTTGATCTAAATAATGTTTTTTAAAATAATCATACACAGCTATATGCTCATTTAAAAAAGGTAAAAAGCCTTTATCAGTTGAGACAATCACACTGCTGATGTTGTTATGTGATGCCTTATTTGCAAGAGTTGCAATAATATCATCAGCTTCATCGTTTATTGGTTCAAACACTACAATACCGGTTTCTTCAATGGCGGCTTTAAATTGCACTAATGCATCTTTAAGTATTTGTGGCATAGGAGCACGGGAGTGTTTGTAATCTTTATAAAAATGATAGCGCCAACTTTTATCGCCATCAAATACGGCAATGGCATGGGTTGCTTTAGTGCTGCTTAAAAGTTTTGAGCAGGCATGCGCTACACGTGCGCAGCTTGCTTTAAGCATCTGCTCATCACTGTGATGTTTTTGATTCGCGTCTACCGCGTAAATGCGCCTAATTAAATTAAGCGCATCAATAAGTAATAAATGGGGTTTCAATACAGAACTCACGCCTTGATTGTGTAGCAGGGGACATATTTACTGCCGGGTAGTTTCATTCTTCCCTCGTCAACATAAGCTTGTAATAACTTATCCATTGCTTTCATTAAACTAGGCTCGCCACTTAGAATATAAGGCCCATGTTGTTTAATTGCTTTTACGCCTTCTTCTTTAACATTACCGGCAACAATGCCCGAAAATGCGCGGCGTAAATTTGCAGCTAATAACTGTTTTGGTTGTTCTAGGTGCAAGTCTAGGTTCGCCATTTGTTCATGTGATGGTATAAACGGCTGTTGAAAGTCATTTTCTATTTTTAATGTCCAGTTAAAATAGTATGCATCGCCTTGGCTTTTACGATAGTCGCGAACATTAGCCATGGTCGACTTTAATTTTTGCGCTACTAATTGTGGGTTATCTATAATAACTTCAAATTTGCTGAGTGCTTCTACACCCAGTGTCATTTCAATAAAGTGGCACAGCTCTTTAAAGTAGGCTTCACTTTGTTTGGGTCCTGTTAAAATAACCGGTAGGCACTGCTTGTCATTTTCTGGGTGTAATAATATCCCTAATAAATAAAGAAACTCTTCAGCAGTACCAGCGCCACCAGGAAAAATAATGATAGCGTGAGCTGTGCGTATAAAGGCTTCTAAACGTTTTTCTATGTCGGGTAAAATGACTAATTCATTTACAATTGGGTTAGGCGGCTCTGCTGCAATAATGCTGGGCTCGGTTAATCCTAAATAACGATTGTTTTTAATGCGCTGCTTAGCGTGGCCAATAGTAGCGCCTTTCATTGGGCCTTTCATAGCGCCAGGGCCACAGCCGGTACAAATGTTTAAGCCGCGCAGGCCCAGCTCATAGCCTACTTGTTTGGTATATTTATACTCAACTTCACTAATAGAATGCCCACCCCAACATACAATCATGCTTGGTTCGCTGTTTACTTTTAGTGCATCGGCATTTCTGAGCATATCAAAAACCATGTGGGTAATGGCTTTTTGTTCTTTAAGATTTTTTTCGTATTTTTGACATATAAATAAAATATCGCGGATCACAGAAAATATATGTTCGTGAATACCGGTAATAATTTCACCATCAACAAATGCGGTATCAGGTGCGTTAATTAGTTCTATTTTTATGCCGCGCTCACGGCTAACTAAACGAATATCAAAGTCTTGGTATTTATCGTAGATGTCGCTACTTTCATCTGTATGGCTGCCTACGTTGAGGACGGCAAGCGCGCAGTTTCTAAATAATCGATAGCGTTCACTAGCAGAAGATTGCTCTAATAAATCAACTTCTAATTGCGACAGTAAATCTAAAACCCCAGTTGGGTTTAACTGTATTAACATCGGCATTCTCCTTGCTGTTTAATACCAATTGGGTGCAAGTGTTGATTGTTCTAGCAGGTTAAGCTCATTAAGGGCACTTGAACTTATATAAGTAATATATAAGGCGCCGTACTTTTTTAGAGCGGTTGCTATAATTAACGACTCATTTAATACAATTGGTATAAAATGTAAAAAACTAGCTAGTTATAAAACTCAAAACAATTGAGCTATATAACATTATTTACGTATACACAGACGATCCCGACCTGCGTTTTTGGCTTCGTATAAAGCATCGTCTGCTCTATCAAATGCCTTTAATAATGTGTCACCTTGTTTAAACTGAGTTGCGCCAAGTGACACTGTAATTTCTATTTGCTTATCTTTAAACTTAAACGGGATCTTTTTTATATTCT
Organism: Pseudoalteromonas sp. 20-MNA-CIBAN-0454; assembly: GCF_040308685.1. Lineage (NCBI taxonomy): Bacteria > Pseudomonadati > Pseudomonadota > Gammaproteobacteria > Alteromonadales > Pseudoalteromonadaceae > Pseudoalteromonas > Pseudoalteromonas sp. 20-MNA-CIBAN-0454. The sequence continues at coordinate 108,996 of NZ_JBEOOB010000010.1, forward strand.
TTTTAAGCTTTTCGAGTTGGGGAATGGCATGCTCCAAAGAAGTACCTGGCATTAATAGTACAAATTCTTCGCCGCCATAACGCGCTATAAAGTCTGTTTTTTCTATCGATTTTTGCAAGGCTTTAGCAATAACTTGTAGCGTAATATCTCCAGCCGTATGACCAAACCTGTCGTTTATTGACTTAAAATAATCTACGTCTATTACCGCTAGAGTAACATCGGATGCTTGCACATTAAATAAGTGCATTTCGTGATTATAGCGCTCATCGAAGGCGGCTCTATTTGGCAGTTTAGTTAGGCTATCGAGCAGGCTTTTAAAACGTTGATCGTTAAGGCGCTTTTTATATTTAGTGAGTTTATTTTCTAAGCTGCCAATACGATTATTTATTTCATCAAAGCTGGTTATAAGTATTTTTCGATCTTTGCGTTCAAGTTCTTCTTTGGCAATAAAATCTTCACCGAGGGACTTTAATTCATGATCAACTAATTTTCTTAACGATGAAATTGAGGTGGTACTCTTGGTTTGCTCATTAAGATTATTAATTTTAGTTTTAATACGTTTATTTAATGCGTCAAACTCAATCCCCATAGATTCGGAATGTTTACTAGTCGAAAAAATCGAATGGTGTAACTCTTCTAAGGTTTTATTTAAAGACACTAAAAAACTTTGCGCAGATTGGCGCTCGTTATTAATATTTTTTACAATAATACTAATAATTTCAATTGCGGCAGCGAGTAAGTCATCTACTGTATTACTTTGTAAAATGGCAGTTATTATTGATTGAATTTGCTCTGCAGCTTCATCTTCAAGTACCAGCTGGTGGGCAAGTTCTAATAACTTTTTAGCAATTACTGGAGTGTCGGTATGTTGCTCTGCGGGTATTGCATTAAATTTAGTCTGTAACGCTTGGTTATAAATAGTAATTAATTGATTTAATAGCGGTATAAAACCATGGGTTGACTGAACGTTATTAAGCTCATTATCTAACAAGTTACGCAGCGCTCTGCGTGTGTCGTCAGGTAAGCCATTGGTTTTTTGTAATTGCTTGCCAGCATTTTTTACACTTGTGCGTAAATCTCGCTGATGGGCGAGTTGAGTGGCTTCTTGGCTTTTTAAAAGTACTAAAATATCATTAATTAACGGCGATAAGTGCTCAAAGCTAACCCCTTTATTAAGCGCGCTTCTAAATTTAGCTAGACGATTATCTAATTCAATATCAAGACCCTTACAGCTTAAAGACAATTTAGCTGCAAAATTTGACAGAGTGTCTACTTGAGTTTTCCTTGCGCTCTCAATTACTATTCGTTGCTCAATAGCTTGTTTGAGTTTTTTGTCCATAGAATTAGATTTATCAGGCACCTAAACATACCGCCATTGTGTTAATTAGTATCAGTTAAGTTTACAACAAATTTATATTAAGTGTAGTTATCTCATTAAAAACTTTGCATTTTAATAAGATATTGTCAATAAACGTATCTAAAAGTCTATTTATCGCTTTTAATTCACTTTTAAATAGCGCCTTGTTAGTCTTCTTTACACACTAAGTTATCTTTATGAGCCATTATGAAAAAGCTATTAGCGCTGTCTATTTTAGCCGCATGTTCTGCCCCTACGTTTGCTGATGTAAATTATTCATTAAACATTTCTCAGCCACAGCACCACTTAGGTAATGTTACGGTAGAGTTTCCCAAAACGGCACAAGCGCATTTAGACATTAAATTACCTGCATGGCGCACTGGGCGTTACGAAATATTAAATTTAGCCAATGGGGTGCGTTACTTTGATGCAAAAGACAGTACGGGTAACCCCCTAAAGTGGGAAAAAATTGATCACAGCACCTGGCGTGTACATTTAAATAAGCCAACTAAAGTTAACTTAGCATATCAAGTATACGCAAATGAGCTTGGCAAACGTGCGCGCCATATTGATGACAGCCATGCATTTATTGATGCATCAGGCTTTTTTATGTTTAGTGACTCATTTCGCCAAGAACCCGTTACGATTAATTTAGAGGTGCCTAAACAGTGGCGCTCTGTTTCTGGAATGAAAAATAACAAAGGTAAAAATACATTTAAGGCGGCAGATTATGACGTACTTGTAGATTCACCAATCGAGACAGGTATTAACCAATTACACACCTTTAAAGTTGATGGCCGTGAATACGATTTAGTTATATGGGGCGATGGTAATTATGATGTAGAGCTCATGCTAACGGATCTAAAAAAGTTAGTGGCTACTGGCAATGTTATTTGGGATGGCTACCCGTATGAACGTTATGTATTTATGGTGCATGCAACATCGGGAGCGGGTGGTGCTACTGAGCATTTAAATTCGACTATAATTCAGCGTCCGCGAGACCGATTTGCTAAACGCGAAGATTACTTAGCCTTTATAAGCACTGCGGCGCATGAATTTATTCATACTTGGAACGTTAAAGCATACCGCCCAGCGGGCCTTACACCTTACGATTACACCAATATGAATTACTCTAAATTACTTTGGATAGCAGAGGGCTCAACCAGCTATTTCGAAGATCATTTATTAGTGCGTTCAGGCATTCAAAGCACTGATGAGTTTTTTAACCTACTGAGTAAAACAATTAATCGTCATTTACAAACACCTGGTCGCGAAGTACAAAGCGCCAGCGAAACCAGCTTTGATAAGTGGATAAACCAAGGCGGGGACCACGCGCGTAATTACTCTACTAACATTTATTCAGAAGGCTCATTGTTATCACTTGCTTTAGATATTGATTTACTAGAAAAAAGCCAAGGTAAAATAAGTTATCGCGATGTACACAAGGCACTTTATAAGCAACATAAATTACCTGCAGGTTTTACTTCTTTAGATGTACTCAATATTTTAAAAGACCTAACCGGGCGTGATTACAACACTTGGTGGCAAACTAATGTCGACTCGCCAGTTTCACTAAATTTTGACGAGTTACTCAATAAAGTAGGTTTAACATTTGAGCGTCCAGAAAAAGCGAAAGCCTTAGCTAGTATAGATGCTGTGGCAAAAAATACCGGCCAACTCCTTACGCTTTCGCATGTTAAACGCGGTGGCAGTGCATGGCAGGCAGGCTTAACAACAGATGATAAAATTGTTGCTATTAATAAGCATCACGTTGGTAAGGATTTAACCAGCAGCCTAGAAATGTATAAAGTAGGGGATAAAATTACAATTGATTATATTCGCCGCGATGCACTTGCTAGCACCAGTTTAGTTTTATCAGAAGATTTTGATAAACCTAAAAAGGTGATTGCTAATAAGCAAGCATCGAGTGAACAAAAGGCGTTGTTTAAAGCATGGATAGGTGTTGAGCATCCTAATAACGCTAAAAAAGATTAACATTAATGAGTTAAAAACTAATAACTAAAAGGAGCAACGGCTCCTTTTTATTTTTACACTCTTATATTGCCGCATTACCTAAAAGCATTTATTCGCTCCTTTAAGTGTTAATTTAATTATTTCGTTCTATTATAAATATTAAGTATTATTTATTAATTGATCAGAATGAAATCTAAAAATAATATACATACTTTAGCTCACCAATATGTTGTTAATGACCCATTACATCAATTATTTGATGCTGTGAATGCTATTTCTGTACAGGGGTATGATGAACAACGCCGTGTTATTTATTGGAATAAAGGCAGCGAAGTGCTTTATGGTTATACGAATGTTGAAGCAACAGGTAAAAAGCTTGAAGATTTAATTATACCAAGTGATTTACGAGAGGCCGTGGTTGCTGGCCACGGAAATTGGATTAATAATGGCATAGAAATTCCTGCAGCAGAGCTAACTCTTCGTGATAAAAATAATAATGATGTTTCGGTGTTTTCAAGCCATGTAATGTTTATAAATCAATATGGCATTAAACAAATGTATTGATATTGACTTAACCGATGTTAAACAGGCGCAAGAACAGGCTATGTTCAGAGAGAAAATGTTGGAAACAATATTTGAGGCTATTCCTGATCTATTTTTTGTAATGCAAGAAGATGGCAAAATCCTTGATTATCAAGCCAGTAGCAGTAGTAGCAGTAATCTTTATGCTTTACCTCAGCAATTTATTGGTAGCAGTATGTTTGATTTATTACCAGACGATGTTAGCAGTAAGTTTAGAAAGAATATTTCCCAAGCCTTAAGCCAAAAACAGATGGTGAGCTTTCAATATGAATTAACCATGCCATTGGGAGTTGTGTACTTTGAGGCAAGAATTAACCATGTTTCTCAATATCAGCAAGTTATGGTTATTATTCGAGATATTACCGAGCAGCACAAGGCAGAAGAGCTGATCCGTAAACAAGCTTATTATGATAATTTAACCTCATTACCTAACCGCTTTTTAGCACTTGACCGACTATCGCATATGCTTTTTGAAGCACAAAGAAACAAGGGGCATGTGGCTGTACTTTTTATTGATTTAGATAACTTTAAAAAAGTAAATGACTCGTTTGGCCATGAACTAGGCGATAAGCTACTGGTTAAATCAGCTGCAAGATTACAGCAAGTCATTCGCAAAGAAGACACCATAGGGCGTTTAGGAGGAGATGAATTTATTGTACTATTGCGGGGTATTAATAGTCATTATAACGCAATATGTATTGCAGAAAAGCTACTGAAAAGTTTTACCTCGCCATTTAAAATTGAAGGGAGAGAACTTGTACTCACTATGAGTATTGGGGTTGCTATGTACCCCGAAAATGGCGATACAGCGTCTGATCTTTTACGCAATGCAGATACGGCAATGTATCAAGCAAAAGCCTTGGGACGTAACAGTTACTCGTTTTTTACTCCACAAATGAACGTAGTAATTCAGCGTCGCCTTGCGATAGAGGAGCAGATGCAAGGTGCGTTACAGCGTAATGAATTTGAACTATATTACCAACCGCAGTTAGATGTTAAAAATAAACATGTTACCGGCGCGGAAGCTTTGCTACGTTGGTATAACCCAGTGCTGGGGAATATACCGCCCGATGAATTTATTCCAATAGCCGAGCATAATGGGTTGATTATCCCCATTGGGAAGTTTGTTATTAAGCAAGCCTTACAGCTTTTAAAAAAATGGCAAAATCAGTGCCTTAATAAAGGGCAACACCATAAATATACTATGGCTGTTAATTTATCCCCAAGTCAATTTAGAGACACAGCGCTACTTAGTTTTATAAAAGACACTCTTAGCGAGCTAGATGTAAAGGCTAAATATTTAGAGTTAGAAATTACCGAAGGGGTGTTAATGAATGCTAAATTGAATATAAATGACACCTTGCAAGAAATAACTAAATTGGGCATAAAGCTATCAATGGATGACTTTGGTACTGGGTATTCATCATTAAGCTATTTAAGGCAGTACCCTTTTAATGTTTTAAAAATAGATCGCATGTTTATTAATGGCATTACATCCAAAAAAGAAGACTGTAATTTAGTCAAAGCAACTATAGCCATGTCGCATAGCTTAGGGTTAACCGTGGTTGCAGAGGGAGTGGAAACGAAAGAGCAGCTTGTTTTACTTGGTGAGTTAAATTGTGATTTTGTTCAAGGTTACTATTTTAGTAAGCCATTACCTGAGGAGTTGTTATTGGATTTTTCACCAAGGTTTTTATAAATAATCACATATTATATAAAGTAGTTATAAGTAAATACAAAATATAGCTGCCTCAGTTTGCTATTAACGCTATATATGAAGGTTTATAGGCCACATTGTAACAATTTATTACCACGGTATTGACCTGCATAATACTTCACGAGTAACCTGTTATAGAAACAATAAAAAGGACTCTATAATGCGTTTAACACCTCTTGTCGCTACAATAGCATCAACTTTAGCAATTACACTCTCAAGCACTGCAATTGCAGATGAAGGCATGTGGCAACCACATCAGCTTCCAGAATTAGAATCAATATTAAAAGCCAAAGGGCTTGAAATAGATGCTAAATCTATTTCAAAATTAACCGAATTCCCGATGAATGCGGTAATTAGCTTAGGTGGTTGTACGGCATCATTTGTATCGCCAAAAGGTTTGGTGGTAACAAACCATCACTGTGCTTATGGCTCTATTCAATACAACTCAACAACCGATAATAATATTTTAGAAAATGGCTTTTTAGCTAAAACTCCAGCGCAAGATTTACCCGCAGCTCCTGGCTCTCGTGTTTATGTTACTAAAACCGTAACTAACGTTACCGACAAAGTAATTAAAGACACTCAAAAGTTAAGTGCTAAAGCACGCTACGATGCCCTTGAAAAAAATGAAAAAGCACTGGTGGCTCAGTGTGAAGCCGATGAGAGCTATCGTTGTAATGTGTATTCGTTTCATGGTGGCTTAGAGTATTACCTCATTAAGTCGCTAGAAATAAAAGATGTACGCCTAGCATACGCTCCCGCTATGGGCGTAGGTAAATATGGCGGTGATATAGACAACTGGATGTGGCCGCGCCATACCGGCGACTTTGGTTTTTACCGTGCGTATGTAGGAAAAGATGGTAAACCAGCACAGTACAGCGAAGATAACGTACCTTATGAACCCGATTCTTACTTAAGTGTAAGTGCTAAAGGTGTGCAAGAGGGCGAGTTTGTAATGGTAACAGGCTATCCAGGGCGTACTAACCGTTACCGTATTGCTGCAGAAGTAGATAACGTATTTAACGACAGCTATCCTAAAGCGCGTGAACATAATTCAAAATACGTAGCACTTATTGAAGAAAACGCAGAGGACGGCAGTAAAGCGCGTATAGCTTACGAAAGCACTATTGCAGGTTACAATAATTACATTAAAAACTATGGCTCAATGATAGAAAGCTTTAAAAAAGGCACCATGTTTGAGCGCAAAAAACAGTTTGAGCAAGAACTAACTCAATGGATTAATAGTGATAAAACACGCAAGCAGCAATATGGCGATGTTTTAAATGAGCTATCGGCATTAGTAGCGCAATCGCAACTGCATAGCGAGCGCGATCGTATGTTAGGTTATGTACACAGATCACAAATGATCAGTACCGCTCGCAGCTTATACCGTTTAGCGTATGAGCAACAAAAGCCAAATGCAGAGCGAGAGTCTGGATACCAAGAGCGTGACTTACCGCGCATTAAAGCTGGGCTTGAGCGTATGACGCGTCGCTTTGATGCCAATGTAGATAAAGCTATTTTACTGCACTTTTTAGAGCTTTATGCCGCACTTCCGAAAGAAGAGCGCTTTAGCGAGGTTGATAAGGCATTTAAACTACAAAATGGTTTTGATAAAGCGAAACAAAGTGCATTGCTTGAGCAAATGTATACTAAATCAACACTTGATAACGAAGTTGTACGCAATTCATTGTTTGAGCAATCGTTTAGCCAGCTAAACCAAAGCCAAGACCCATTTATGCAATACGCTAAAGCGATATTTGCAGTAATGAAAACTGAAGAAGATAAATCAAAAGCACTTGCAGGCAAGTTACAAGCTGCTCGCCCACAATTAATGAGCGCTATTATTGCCTTTAATAAAGCACAAAACAAGGCCGTATATGCAGATGCAAATAGCACGTTACGAGTAACTTACGGCACGGTAGGTGGCTACTCACCACAAGATGGTTTAGTGGCAACACCGTTTACGTCATTAGAAGGTTTACTGGCTAAAAATACCAATGTAGAGCCATTTAATGCACCTAAAAAGCTACAACAGCAAATTAAAGCGAAACTTTACGGTGATTACACCGGCGGCATGAACACAGTACCTGTTAACTTTTTATCAAACGTAGATACAACCGGCGGTAACTCAGGCTCGCCAACACTCAATGGTAAAGCCGAGCTGGTGGGTTTATTGTTTGATGGCGTATATGAAAGCATCATTGGCGATTGGGATTATAACCCAGAACTAAATCGCTCAATTCACGTAGATTCTCGTTACATGCTATGGGTAATGGACAAGGTAGATAATGCCCAAAATTTATTAGATGAAATGAAAATAGTAAAATAAGTTAAGCGTAAAAATAAAGCCGAACCTTTATTTTAGCTGAACTTTATAGCAAATAATAAAATGCCACTTGTTATTAACAGGTGGCATTTTTATATTAAAGAATGAGAATGGAGATTAAATTGTGAGCTATAATTTAAGCACAACACTTTTTATACTTTTTACCACTACCGCATAAACAAGGAGAGTTACGCTCAGGGACTTTATCGAATACTTGCGGTGTAGACTTAACCAGCGCGAATTCAAGCTCTCTTATATCTTCATCACTTTGAGTATTAAGCTCTACTGTAGCAAATAACTTATGTTCTTGTACTATTGCTTCTACTTCTAACTTGCGTTGTGGTGAATTAACCACTAACGATAATGGATGAAGCTCGCTGCCCACTTTTTCATTGCGCTTAGGACTAAAACCGTTACTGTTATTTTTACCCATTATATCGGGCTTACCCATAAAGAAAAATTTAGACATTATACTTATATAACCGTTCTACATTATTTAGACGGCGTATCCTAACAGCTTAGACATAATATAACTAAGATGTACGCACTATTAGCCAATTTAAATAGTGAAGTTAAAAGTAGCGTCAATAAGTATAACGACCTATCAAACTATCAAACTATCAAACTATCAATATTAAACTAAGCACTTAAATTAAAAGTGAGCATACCCATGGAAAGTTTAAAAATTGGATTATTAATATCGGCAAGTATTATTATACTTATTGGTTATTTACGCATTATTACAGATGAAAAAGGTAATTTGACATCCTCCACCACCTCGCCAAGCGCCTGAAAAAGTTCAGAAAAGGAGGGGGATTCCGATTAGTTTAAAACCATCGGGGCCTTGTGATCACTCATAAGGCAAGTTCCTGCTTCAACAAGCTGACTAATGTCAATCTCTCCACAGGCTAGAACGCGATGACCTCGCGCTAAAATATTTAATGCGCCAACATGATCCGCATTATCTTGATAACCGCACTTCGCACATTCAAACTTAGACTGCGTTAATCGGTTATCTTTTGATTGATGACCACACGCCGGACACGTTTGACTGGTATGTTTCGGATCAACAAAAATAACCTGACCGCCGAGCCAATCCTGCTTATATTTCAGCATCCCTTTAAACATTCCCCATCCTTGATTGAGAATGACGCGGTTTAAGCCAGATTTTTGTTTCACCATTTTTCCATGCTGC